>CAIPGJ010000034.1 GCA_903864555.1 uncultured Pseudomonadota bacterium
CGGGTGCTTACCATTGCGTACTTCGATCGCCTTGGCGTACCCCGTCTCTCATGACCTCAACTCTTCGCACCGCCCGGTGCGGCCCCGCATGCCGGGTGGTGTGGCAGGGGCGCAGTCAGCTAGACTGCCCCCTATGCCGATTGACAAGGGGGTAAACCAAGCGGCTGCCTGCTGCCGCTACTTGTCAGCCGTCTTGATCTCGATCTTCGCCGCGCGGGCCAGCTCGCGGTGGATGCGGGTAACACGCTCCACTTCGCCCTTGGCGGGGAAGCGCTCGTAGAAACCCTGCACCTTGAAATCGTCTGCCTGCCGGCCCCAGGGCGCCAGGCGCTCCGTCCAGCGGGCCACGCGGCCGTCTTCCGGCTCGGCATCTTCGCGTGCCAGGTCGACCAGCACGCGCAGCATGGCCTTCAGCGTGACCGGCTTGGTCACCATGTGACTGGCTTCGCCCCAGGCCTCGCCCCAGCTTCGCTCGGCCGCCTTGAGGAAGTCGCGCACCGTGGCGTAGTACTTCCCGGCCACCCGTGCGCTGCCGCCGGCGGTCTGGATGCGCCGCCAGTCGCGCTTCACCCAGCGGTAGACCTCGTTGAACAGTTCGGCCTGCAGGATCCACTTGTCCTTCTGGCTGCGTCCGCCCAGGCGGTTGATGCGATAGCGCAGCGGGCTGTCGGCCTCGGCATAGAGGCTGGCCACCAGGCGCGAGGCGAACTTGCGGTCGGGCGCAGCCCAGGACACGCGCTCATACAGGTCGACCAGATGGCTCTTGTTGATGCGTGTCGGCGTGGAGTTGATGATGACAAACATCTCTGCGGCGAAATCCTCGCTGCGGCCGTCGAACACCATGCAGGGCACGCTGATGGTGTCGGCTTCTTCGGGGTGCGACTGCAGGTAGAAGCGCAGCGCGGCGAGGCGGTGCTGGCCGTCGATGATGAGGAATTTCGACTGTGGCGGGGAGAGGTGCCCGATGCCGCCGTCGGCCGCGGTCTGGAAGCGCAGCGTCTCGTGGGTGAACAGCAGCACCGTACCCGGGATGGGCGGCTGCGTCACCGCGGTCTCGTAGAAGTTCTTCAGCTGCTTCACCTTGGCGCGCGAGAGCGTGCGCTGGAAGGCGGCGTCATCGCGCTCGATCTTGGCGATGAACTGCGCCACGTCATCGTTCTCGGCGATGCGCGCCGGAGCGATCTCCTCGTTGTCGCCGAAGAATCGGCTGATGAAGCGCACCTGTGACAGGAGCTCCGAGGCACGGTAGCTCACGAAATAAAAAATGCTGTCCTTTTGACGAATCTGTGTGGCTAGCATGTCATTTCACTCCCGGATATAGGTGCTTGTGTAGAGGTGCTTTCTATTGGCCCGATCGTTTTGAGTTGCATGGAACTGCCGCGGCATGCCCATCAAGCCGTTCCGCAGTTTTATCGCGCAGAAATGCCTTCTGACAATACCCGGAAGATTATATATAGGCACGCTTCCCCCAGGCATGGGTTTGCGTAGTAGTACGCATTCGTGTGAGAATCGTCCCGCTATGCATTCCCGCTCCCGCCCCTATCAATTCGCCTCGTGGATGGCCGTCCTGGTCATGGTGCTCAATGCACTGTGGCCGCTGGTGGCGCATGCCCGGCCGGCCGGGGCGGCTGGAATGGTCGAGGTCTGCACCGCCCAGGGCGTCAAGTTCGTGCCGGGCAGCTCAGAATCCCCCGCTGACCAGGGGGGCAATGCCGGCAAGCATCTGCAACCCCATTGTCCGCTGTGTTCCATGGGCGGGGAGAAGCCGGTACTGGGGCCATTGACGGTCCCGCCGATGGCCATCGTCGATCTGCCCAGGCTGGCCATTCCGGTCACCTTGACCGGTATCCAGCCCGGACACCTGCTGCATTCCCCGGCGCATCCTCGCGCCCCCCCTGCCTCCCTCTGATCCCAGCTGATTGCTGACATCGGCATTGCCACGCTGACTGCGTGGGCGATGACCGCTGCCGGCCGTTCCTGATGGTTCAGACCCGGGAGGTTTCCCATGACGGCCACATTCACGGCTGCCGTGGTTCTCCTTGCCGGGTGCCTCATTCGACACGCCGAAGGATAAACCGTGAAACACAGTCTGATTGCCTCGTTGATTTCCCTTGCCTGCCTGTCCACCACTGCCCTGGCCCAGGTCACCGTCAAGGATGCCTGGGTGCGCGCCACCGTGCCCGCACAGAAGGCCACCGGCGCCTTCATGCAGTTGCAGGCCACCCAGGCGACACGCCTGGTGGCGGCGCGCTCCCCCGTGGCCGGGGTGGTCGAGATCCACGAAATGACCATGGTCGACAACGTCATGCGGATGCGTGCCGTGCCCGGGCTGGACCTGCCGGCTGGCAAGGCCGTGGAGCTCACGCCCGGTGGCTACCACGTGATGCTGATGGACCTGAAAGGCCAGGTAAAGGAAGGCCAGAGCGTGCCGCTCACGCTGGTGGTGGAGGGCCGCGACAAAAAACGCCAGACCGTGGAAGTGAAGGCTGAGGTGCGGGCGCTGAACCAGGCAGGTCCTGCACATGCCAAGGACGCCAAGGCCAGTCACTAGCCTGGCCAAGGCAGTCCGATATGAAGACAAGACACTCCTCGACTGGCCCGATACCGGGCCGGCATTGGAATCCAGAAGCATGAAATCGAAGAAAGTTTGGAACATGAAATCAAACAGGACAATGCCAGCCGTTCTGGCAATGATGACCGTGTCGCCGATGGTCGCCGCCCAGGCACCGGCGGACGCGAGTACCACGCTGAATGCCGTTGTGGTGACGGCCAGCCGCTCTGAAACGCGCCTTGAAGATATGCCCTTGCACACCACGGTCATCAGCCAGGAGGACATACGGCTGTCGCCCGCCCAGACCCTGGACCAGGTGCTGCGCAACGTACCGGGCCTGCTGATTCCCGGGGCGCCGGCTTATACCACCGATCCGACCGGACAGAACATACGCTTTCGCGGCATGGACAAGAAAGTGCTGGTGCTGGTCGATGGCATTCCGGTCCATGACCCCTTTTTCACCACCATCCAGTGGTACAAGCTGCCGCTCAGTTCCGTGGAGCGGGTGGAGGTCATCCGTGGCGGCGGGTCCAGCCTGTGGGGCAACCTGGCGGTGGGCGGCGTGATCAACGTCGTCACCCGCCGTCCGGAGCGCGGCGATGGCGAGGTGAAGTTGAGTGCGGGCAGCATGGAAACATTCACCGGCTCGGTCACGAAGAACTTTGTCCTCTCCGACGCCCTCAGCCTGACGGTGTCCGGCAGCGGCTTCCGGACCGATGGCTACAACAACGTCCCTTCGGACTATCGTGCCGCATTCTGGCCCGGGCGCGGTGACTCGTCCGCCACTGCCGAGAATTTCCGTGCCACGGCGTATTTCAAGGTATCCCCGCAGCTCAATGGCTTCCTGCGCCTGGGCTATCACGCCCAGGATGAACGCATCGGTGGCTACCAGTTCGGCAGCAACCAGCAGACCGGACCGGACCTGCAGGCCGGGCTGACCCGCAACTTCGGGGATGCTGGCAAGGTCCAGGCCAATTTCTGGTCGCAATGGGTGCGCTTTGACAAGTACAACGGCGCCGGTTGCTATCGCTCCGCCGTGTTTGTCTGCGGTGCCTCGGCCACGAGCGCGGCGAGCGCCGCCCAACAGGGCAGCCCGGTGCTGCAGTACGCCAGCGCCTATGACGCCATGGACTACCGTGAAAAGGGCGGGTCGGTGATGTATTCGCGGGAGATGCGCGGGCTCTTCACCAGCCTGCAGACCGGTGTCGACCTGCGCATCCTGTCGGGTGAGGATTCCCAGCAGAGTTACCGGACTCCGACGGCTGCCCTGCCTGCAGCGCTGCGGATCCAGCGCGCCAACTATGGCGC
>CAIPGJ010000035.1 GCA_903864555.1 uncultured Pseudomonadota bacterium
AACGTGCCGGTGCTCGACACCGGCGGCCGCGGCGCCACCACCACCTTCGCCCAGCGCAACATCGGCGATGTGCTGGTGACCTTCGAGAACGAAGTGTTCCTGATCCAGAAGGAACTGGGTGCGGACAAGGTCGAGATCGTCTATCCATCCATGAGCATACGCGCCGACAACCCGGTGGCCATCGTCGAGCGCACGGTCGAGAAGAAGAAGTCCCGCAAGCAGGCCCAGGCCTACCTGGAATACCTGTGGTCCCAGGAAGCCCAGGAGATCGCGGCGAAGTACTACTACCGTCCTTCGGTGGCCAGCGTGGCGAAGAAGTATGCCGGCCAGTTTAAGGCCATCAACCTGGTGACGGTGGAGCAGGTCTTCGGCAGTTGGGAGAAGGCCACCAAGGCCCACTTCGTCGACGGCGCGAGCTTCGACCAGATTTACCAGAAGTAGCATAGCCGCCAGGTATTCGGATCTGCGACCATCAATCCCGCCCGCGCGGGATTGATGGTTTCGGACATTGCCTTCCTGGCACGACCGATTCAAGACTCACGGATACCTATTCGAGCATCCACCAGTGTCCCGTACCGCCAAGCGCCACAACGTCCTGCCCGGCTTCAACCTGGCCCTGGGGTACACGCTGATGTATCTCTGCCTGATCGTGCTGATCCCGCTGTCGGCGGTGTTCATCCGGACGTTCTCGCTGACCTGGGAGCAGTTCTGGGGGATCATCTCCACGCCCCGCGTGGTGGCCTCCTACCAGCTCACCTTCGGCGCCTCGCTCATCGCCGCCAGCATCAACGCGGTGTTCGGCCTCATCGTCGCCTGGGTGCTGGTGCGCTACGAGTTTCCCGGCAAGCGCGTGCTCGATGCGCTGGTCGACCTGCCCTTTGCCCTGCCCACCGCAGTGGCCGGCATCGCGCTCACCGGCCTGTATGCGCCGAACGGCTGGATCGGTTCCTTGCTCGCCCCCTACGGCATCAAGGTGGCCTTCACGCAACTGGGCGTGGTGCTGGCACTGACTTTCATCGGGCTGCCCTTTGTGGTGCGCACGGTGCAGCCGGTGATCGAAGACCTCGAGCGCGAGCTGGAAGAGGCGGCCGCGTGCCTGGGGGCTTCGCGCCTGCAGGCCTTCGTGCGCATCATCCTGCCGGTGATCCTGCCGGCGCTGCTCACCGGTTTTGCGCTCGCCCTGGCACGTGCCATCGGCGAATACGGCTCGGTGGTGTTCATCGCCGGCAACATCCCGATGCAGACCGAGATCACGCCGCTGCTGATCATCACCAAGCTGGAGCAGTATGACTACGTGGGCGCCACGGCGCTGGCGGTGGTGATGCTGATGATTTCCTTTTTCATGCTGCTGGTGATCAACCTGCTGCAGTGGTGGGCCAACCGCCGCGCCGGAAGGGAGCGCTGAGATGGCCGGCACTGCCAGCACGCTTTCTGCCGCCGCGCCGCGTCCTTCGGTGAAGGCGCGCTCGGCCACCGCCGAGCATCCGGCCATCAAGTGGCTGCTGATCGGCGTGTCGGTGACCTTCATGGTGCTGTTCCTCATCGTGCCACTGGTGGCGGTGTTCTTCGAGGCCTTCAGGAAGGGCTGGGACATCTATATCGCCGCGCTGGTCGATCCGGTGGCACTGTCGGCGATCAAGCTCACCCTGATCACCGCGGCCATCGCCGTGCCGCTCAACCTGGTGTTCGGCGTGGCTGCCGCCTGGGCCATCGCCAAGTTCGACTTCCGCGGCAAGAGCATCCTCATCACCCTGATCGACCTGCCCTTCTCGGTGTCGCCCATCGTCGCCGGCCTGATCTATGTGCTGGTGTTCGGCCTGCAGGGCTGGCTCGGCCCCTGGCTGCAGGAACATGACCTGAAGGTGGTGTTCGCCGTGCCCGGCATCGTGCTGGCCACCATCTTCGTCACCTTCCCCTTCGTGGCGCGCGAGCTCATCCCGCTGATGTCGGCACAGGGCAACGAGGAGGAGGAGGCGGCGTTGGTGCTGGGCGCTTCGGGCTGGCAGACCTTCTGGCGTGTCACCCTGCCCAACATCAAGTGGGGCCTGCTCTACGGGGTGATCCTCTGCAATGCGCGGGCCATGGGTGAGTTCGGCGCCGTGTCGGTGGTGTCGGGGCACATCCGCGGCCAGACCAACACCATACCCCTGCATGTGGAAATCCTCTACAACGAGTACCAGTTTGCCGCAGCCTTTGCGGTGGCCTCGCTGCTGGCGCTGCTGGCGCTGGTGACGCTGGCGCTGAAGAGCTTCATCGAATGGAAAGCCCGGCGCGAGCACGAGGTGCTGCCGCTGGAAGCCCCACGGCCCTGATGGCGGTCTGGACCTGACCGCCAGCCTGATCGTGAACCCAAGGACACAGACATGAGCATTGAAGTCCGCAATATCAGCAAGCGCTTCGGCAACTTTGTCGCGCTGGACAATGTGTCGCTGGATTTTCCCACCGGCGAACTGGTGGCCCTGCTGGGGCCCTCGGGCTGCGGCAAGACCACGCTGCTGCGCATCATCGCGGGGCTGGAAACCTCCGATGTCGGCGAGGTGCATTTCCATGGCGAGGACGCCACCGGCCGGCGCGTGCAGGAGCGCAATGTCGGTTTCGTGTTCCAGCATTACGCGCTGTTCCGCCACATGAGTGTGTTCGAGAATGTGGCCTTCGGTTTGCGCGTCAAGCCACGCAAGCTGCGCCCCACAGAAGCGGAGATCCATCGCCGCGTGAAGCAGTTGCTGGAACTGGTGCAACTCGACTTCCTTGCCGACCGTTACCCGTCGCAACTTTCCGGCGGCCAGCGCCAGCGCATCGCGCTCGCTCGCGCCTTGGCGGTCGAGCCAC
>CAIPGJ010000036.1 GCA_903864555.1 uncultured Pseudomonadota bacterium
CTGGCCATCAGGCGTGCCTGCTGGGCCGCCGTGTTGGCCAGGACTTCCTCGGCCTCTTCAAGGAACACCTGCAACAGTTCCGCATCCACTGCCGCTTCTGCGGAGAGCCGGGCGGCGTTCAGGTCACTCACCGCGGGGGGGCTGCATCGGCCGCTGCGGCCAGGGTGTCCGGGGCGATGGCTGCATCCACGCTGGTGGCCGGGGCCACCGCTTCGGTCACCTGCGTCTCGGCGGGAGGCTGCGGCTTTGATCGCGGCTGCAAGATGGCGGTGAAATCGCTCTTCTCGCCGCGGGCCAGGGCGGCGATGTGGAAGCCCAGCGCCGAAAGGGTCTGCGCAACGGTTTCGAAATCGCGCCGGGACGCTTCCTCAGCCGGCTGGAAGGCAGGGTTGCCAAACCCCTCCAGCGTGGCCTCGATACCGGCCAGCGCATCACGGGCTTCCGAGTCACCCAGCATGGTCAGGGCGCCGGTCAGCTGGTGCACCAGGGCATTCACGCCGGCCAGCGGCTCACGCTGCTCAGGGTTACGGAAGAAGGCATCCAGCACCTGCTCGATGTCACGCAGGTTGGCCTGCATCTCGCCCACCACCTGTTCGAGCACCAGGCGCTCCTGGGCCTGGCGCGACATCTCATCAAGCAGGGGAATCTCAGGTGCGGTGCGCAGCAGGCGGCCGGCCATGGCCGACTCCAGGCGTGCGCAGACAAAGCGGCTCTGCTCGGTAAAGGCCGTGCCCAGCGCTCCGGCATCGGCGGCCAGGTTGTCCAGCGCATTCTCCAGCAGCAGCACGGCGGTGGCGACTTCCAGCGCCACGGCTTCGCTCATCAGCCTGGCATCTGCGGCAATGCTGCCGCCGGCGCGCGCCAGTTGGCGTGCCAATGCCGAAAGGTCGGCGTTGTCCAGTGCATCGACCTCCAGTGAGAGCTCGGTCGCGGCGGCGGAATAGGCCGGGAGACTGTCTGCATGCCGGGCGGTGTCAGCGGCGTAATGCGTCCAGGCCTCCTTGGCAAGGCGCAGCTGCTCACGGGCGCGGTGCAGGGCCGGGGCCTGTTCCGGCGCCGGGGTGCCGGCGTCGGCAGACGGCATATACGCAGCCAGCTGGCAGGTCTGCTGGGCCAGGCGGATCACGTCATTGACCGGACGCGCCTGCGCCAGCACGTAGAGGACTTCCCGCTGCACGCGCTCCGGCGTACTGCGGGCCCCCTCGATGTGCCGGCGTATCTGGGCCTCGATGCGATTGCACAGCAGCCGCTGCTCCGCAGACGGGACATCCTCCAGCGCACCGTTTTCCAGCGCGTTCATGCTGGCGCAGGCAACCCACCAGAAAGCGCGCTGCGCCGGGTCGGACTGGCCCTGCTCGATGGTGTCGATCACCGCATGCATGTCGGCAGCGCCTCCGGCTACCCCCTTCATCCAGGCCAGAAAGCCGCGGATGTAGCGGGCACGCAGTTCACGCAGGTGGCGCTGGAGCTCCTCGGGGTGCAGTTGCAGCGGCGCCTTCTCGCGCCAGGGCGGACGGAAATCCAGCTTCGGGTGGAACAGGTCCACCGGATCGGCCTTATGGCGGGTGGCCTCGGCTCGGACGCCACACAAGTCCTGGTACAGCGGCAACAGCCGCAGGGCCTGGTGCGCCTGGCCGGACATCAGTCCGTCCAGATGGGCGCACAGCCCTGCAAAGCCGCGCTCGGCGACCGCCACCGCCCCGGCGGCCGCGGAGCCCTGCGCCACTTCGGCCAGCACCGCCTCGAGCTCGCTCGAGACCTCGGTGATGCCGTTCAGGCCGACGATCTGCAACGCACCGTGGGCCTGGTGCAGGCTGGCGCGCGCATTGGCAATCTGCGCCGCGTCGCCGGCCGCAAAGGCACGCAAGGCCTCCACGCCGCGCTGCATGGCGAGGTCGATTTCTGCCTTGACCCAGGACAATGGCCCGGCATCAAACTCGGCGCGACGGTTCATGGCCGGTTCAGGCGATCTTGAAGTTGGACACGGATTCCTTCAGCTCCTCGGCGAGGCCGGCGATCTGGATAATCGAAGCCGCCGTCTGTTGCGTGCCCTCGGTGGTCTGCTCGGTGATCTTGAAGATGTCAGCCATGTTGCTCGCCGCGGCCGTTGCCGTGTCCGACTGCGCGCGCGTGGCCGCGCTGATGTCGGCAATCAGGTTGGCGAGCTTGCGCGAAACCTCGTCGATCTCGCCCAGCGCGCGGCCCGCTGCATCGGAGAGCCGGGCGCCCTCGACCACGCCCTGGGTGCTCTTTTCCATCGCCGAGACCGCGTCCTGGGTGTCGGCCTGGATGGCGCGCACGATCCCGCCGATCTGCTTGGTGGCGCCGGCCGATCGTTCGGCCAGCCGCTGCACTTCTTCGGCCACCACGGCAAAGCCACGCCCGGCCTCGCCGGCACTGGCAGCCTGAATGGCGGCATTCAGCGCCAGCACATTGGTCTGCTCGGTGATGTCGGAAATGAGATCGACGATTTCGCTGATCTCCTGGGATGACTCGCCCAGGCGCTTGATGCGCTTGGCGGTCTCCTGGATCTGCTCGCGGATCTCGTGCATGCCGGAGATGGCGTTGTGCACCGCCTCGGCGCCCTTGCGTGCGGCATCCAGCGACTGCCCGGCCACGCCTGCCGACTCGGTGGCACTTTGCGTCATGTTGCCCATGACACGCGCCATGCCCAGCACCGAAGCGGTGGTCTGCTGGATCTCGCGCGACTGGTATTCCGCAGCAGCCAGCAGCCGGGAGGAGGTGCGTTGCGCCGCCTCGGTCGCCGAAGTCACCTGCGCAGCGGAAGAATTGATGCGCGCCACCAGCTTGGATAACTCCTCGATGGTGACGTTGACCGAGTCGGCAATCGCGCCGGTGATGTCCTCGGTGACAGTGGCGCGCACGCGCAGATCGCCGCTGGAGAGTTCGTCCATTTCGTTCATCAGGCGCAGGATGGCTGACTCGTTGGCCTTGTTCTGCGCCATCGAAGCTTCGGTGCGGCGTCGTTCGTCGTTGACGTAGACCTGCACCATCATCCACACCACCACGGCGCCCAGCAGGCTGACCACGGCCAGCACGATGAAGTTGCGTGAGCGCGCTGCCAGCCGCGCTTCGTAGGCGCCAACCACCCGGCCAGTGGCGGCCAGCAAGGCCTCGGAATCATCCACCACCCGGCGCGCGGCATTCTTGGCTGCTGCCAGCGGGGCGAGGTTGGCAACCACCGCCGCGGCGGCCGCCTGGTAGGTACGGTGGGCGCGGTCCAGTTCTGCCAGCTTCACCTGCACCTGGGTCTCTCGCGGGGTCTGCGCGGCTGCGCCTTCAGGCCGGCGCAGGCTTGCCAGCAGGGTGCCAAAGGCCTCGGCCTCCCGCATCATGGCCACAGCGGCTTCCGGATCAGCGTCGTCACCGGCAAGCATGGTATTGGCGCTGCGCGCCATGCGCTGGCTGAGGCTGATCAACTGGCCGGCCGTGGCAATCTCCTTCTGCGCCGCACCCGCCTGGGCCTTCAGCGCCTGCACCTGCTCGGCCATGTCGAGCAGGGCCGGATTGTTGTTGTTGATGGAGCGCACGGCAGCCCCCAGGCCGGCGAGGTTCTTCTGCTGCGGCAGGATTTGCCCGAGGTTGCGCTCGGTCTTTTCCCATTCGCGGTTGAGCCCGTCCAGCAACGGCTGCAGCGAATCGGGGCTGGGCGGAATGCGGCGGCCCTCGATCTCGCCGCCCTGCATGAGCAGGGTGAGCGAAGCGACAAACTGGTCACGCGATTCCTGCAACTGGCGGAAGGCCAGAGCATTGCCGGACAGGCCGCTCTGGGTGGCCTTGGCGATGCGCTGGCTGAGCATGCGCATGTCGGCAGCGGTGGAGACATAGCCGGCGCCATACGTGGCTTCACGATAGTCGACGACCACGAAGGCGCCGGCAATGGCTGCCAGCGCCAGCAACATCACACCGAGCAAGGTGTATTGCCGGGTCACCGGCAAGCCGCCAATGAGGGGAAGCTGGCGACTGCGCGCGGCGTGTTGAGCGGCACCACTGTCAGGCGCAGGCGTGGCGCCTGACTTGCCCTTTTTTCCGATGGTCCAATTGATTGCCATGCTTTTCTCCTGGCTTACGCTGCGGCCGGCACAGGCCGGCCGGCGTGGCGGAAGGTTTCGTCGTTGATCAGCTCACCCACATCGAGCTCCTGCCACAGGCCACCGTCACTGTCGCGCAGCGGGCTGCCCTGCCAGACAGGTCCAGCCGGAGGTTCAGCCAGGCCGGCATCGATAAATCGCGCGCGGTTGCGCAAGCCCACCATGCGCTCCACCAGCAGCGCGCAGTGAAACTGGTAGCGTTCGGCGAGCAGCACGATGCGTGCAGCCGGCGTGCGCGACACCGGCTCTTCACCGGTAAAAAGTCCAAGGTCGGCCACACTGACCAGTTTGCCGCGCACATTGGCAAGGCCGGCATACCAGGACTGGGTCAGCGGCACCGGGGTGATGTTGCCACCGGTCACGCTGAGCGGCAGGATTTCGCCCACCTGGTCCAGCCTGAGCAGCCACTGTCGCCGTCCGCAGGTCACCGCCAGACGCGAATCGGGCATGGGTGCGGCATGCGCCTCACGCAGCCGCTGCGCCAGCGATTCCTGAAATTCCTTGAGGTTGTAGGCATGGGCCATGGCGGGTGTCCGGTCAGTTCATCGCGCTGCGCATCACTGCAGCGCTCCGATCTTCGCCAGCAATTCCCTGGCATTCACCGGCTTCACGATGTAATCGCGTGCGCCCTGCCGCTTGCCCCAGACCTTGTCGGTCTCCTGGGATTTGGTGGTGCACAGGATGACCGGGATGTGGCTGGTCGCGGCGTCACGAGAGATGGTGCGCGTGGCCTGGAAACCATTGGTGCCCGGCATCACGACATCCATGATAATGAGGTCGGGCAGCTCGGCCTTGGACTTGACCACGGCCTCCTCCCCATTGGTGGCAATGAGGCACTCGTAGCCCTTGCGCGACAGCGTCTCGAGCAGGAACTGCCGCTCGGTGGGGGAGTCGTCGACGATGAGAATTCTGCGCACGGGCGTGGACATGGCCATTCAGACAGGGGGCGCCCGTCAGCCCCTCTGCGCCGCATGCGCCCCGCGTGCCGCGTGCGCCCCGACTGCCTGCAGCAGGGACTCGCGGGTGAAGGGCTTGGTGAGGTATTCGTCGGAACCAACCATGCGACCGCGCGCACGATCGAACAGCCCGTCCTTGGAGGACAGCATGATCACCGGTGTGTCGGCAAACAAGGCGTTCTTCTTGATCAGCGAGCAGGTCTGGTAGCCGTCCAGCCTGGGCATCAGGATGTCGCAGAAAACGACATGGGGCTGGTGGTCGGAAATCTTGGCCAGGGCATCAAAGCCATCCTCGGCCAGGATGACGATGCATCCGGCCTGCTGCAGGAAAATTTCGGCGCTGCGCCGTATGGTGTTCGAGTCATCGATCACCATGACCTTCACGCCTGAGAGATTGATTGCCTCGGTCACTCGCCTACCTCCCGCTCTGTTTGGACCGGGTGTCCCGGCTGCCAAACGCTGGAAGGCAGGACCCTGTCGGTTTCAGTACGCCCTCCCGGGGGCGGATCGCTGCATACGCCGTGCCTGCAATGTGGCGCCTGGCGGGACGCGTACCCCTCCCGCGCCCATCCAGTTTGCAACCCCGATCCCAACCGGCGGCGCCTGGCACAACCAGTACGCCCACGGATGAGCCGCCTCTAGATGGCGACCATCTCGAAGTCTTCCTTGCGGGCACCGCATTCCGGACAGGTCCAGTTCATCGGCACATCCTCCCAGCGTGTGCCGGGTGTAATTCCCTCGTCCGGGATGCCCTTGGATTCGTCGTAGATCCAGCCGCAGATCAGGCACATCCACGTTTTGTATTCTTGTGTGGTTTCAACCATTTGATGACAATGCTTGGGTTACAATGATTGCTCAGCATCTTACTCGGTTGGCAGGCGGGCCGCCACCAAAAAACCCGCTTACAACAACCGCTTATCTCGGCTCAATCGCGTTTTAATGTCGTCCTGATGTCGTCCTCATCCGCCAACCTGCCTCCCATCGTCCTCAGCTTTGCCGCGACTGACCCCACCGGGGGTGCCGGTCTGCAGGCCGATCTGCTGACCCTGGCTGCCATGGGCTGTCATGGCCTGTCGGTGGTGACAGCCATCACCATCCAGGACACCGCCGGCGTCGAAGCGGTGATGGCGATGGATCCGGACTGGGTGGTGGACCAGGCGCGCATGCTGCTCGAGGACATGCCGGTTGCCGCCTTCAAGATAGGCGTGCTGGGCAGCGTGGAGAACATTGCCGCCATTGCCGAAGTGGTCTCCGATTACCCGGACATCC
>CAIPGJ010000037.1 GCA_903864555.1 uncultured Pseudomonadota bacterium
ATGGCGTGGTGGCCGAATGAAAAGTCCTTCACCTTGAGCCCCAGCGTGCGCAGCACCGCCTGGTGGGCAATGCTGCCCAGGGCCAGCACCACCCGCGGCGGATGCAAGGCCAGCTCAGCCGCCAGATAGTGATTGCACTGGCGTATTTCCGCCGGCTCGGGCTTGTTTTGTGGTGGCAGGCACTTCACCGCATTGGTGATGCGACAGTTGTGCAATTCGAGGCCATCATCGGGTTCGCTGCTGCCGGCATGGCTGCCGAAGCCGCATTCATGCAGGGTCTGGAACAGCAGGATACCGGCATGATCCCCGGTGAACGGCCGGCCGGTGCGGTTGGCCCCGTGCATACCCGGCGCAAGGCCGACAATCAGCAATTCCGCCTGCGGGTCGCCGAATGCGGGGACGGGGCGCGCGAAATAGGCAGGCTTGTCCCGGCGCACATCGGCGAGAAAGCCGGCCAGGCGCGGGCAATCGGTACAGGCCAGGTCGAAGCAGCGGGCATCGGTGGCAACGCCGGAGAGCGCCACAGGCGCGATTTCGGGCACGGGGCTACCCCCTGCCGGGGCCGATACTGACTGCTTCTTTATGATCATTTTAAAACGATAGTATCCGTGGATATTAACTAAAACTACGTATTATTATCATTTTTTCAGAGCAGACCCGTGCCGAATTTACTGTGCAGGCTGCTGATGGCCAGCCGGTAGGCAGCGCTGGTCAGCGCCCCACCGGCATCTGCACGGACCTGCATTCGTGCTGCCCGCCGGGCATCCAGCACCGGAGCATCCTTTTCCAGTGCTGCGACCAGATCACGCGCGGCCTGCGGCTGGTTGCACACCAGCACCATATCGCAGCCGGCTGCAAAGGCCGCCCGCGCCCGCGCTGCCATGTCCCCCGCCACGCTGGCCCCTTCCATGGTGAGGTCGTCGCTGAAAATCAGCCCGTCGAAGCCCAGCCGGCGGCGCAGCACTTCCTGCAACCAGAATGCCGAAAAGCCGGCCGGACGCGGATCCACCCTGGGATAGATCACGTGTGCCGGCATGATGGCCGCAAGTCCCTGCGGTATGAGCATCCGATAGGGCACGAGATCGGTTTCGTCGATGGCTTCGTAGCTGCGGTCGTCCTCGGGTATCGCCACATGCGAGTCGGCGGCGGCATAGCCATGTCCCGGGAAATGCTTGCCGACGGCCGACATGCCGGCGGCAGCCAGCCCTTGCATGAGCGCGACAGCCAGCTCGCCTATGGTGCGGGGATCACGGGAAAACGCGCGATCACCAATGACGCCGGAGGCGCCGAAGTCCACATCCAGCACCGGCGTGAAACTGAAGTCGACACCGGCGTGCGCCAGTTCTGCGCCAATCACATGGCCGGCGGCGTGCGCAAGTTCCAGCGCCTGCCCCTGGTCCTTTTCCCAGAACTGCCCGAAGGCACGCATGGGCGGAATGCGCGAAAAGCCTTCGCGAAAGCGCTGCACCCGACCGCCTTCGTGGTCGACGGCAATCAACAGTCGCGGCTCACGCACGGCATGTATATCGGCCGTGAGTGCACGCAGTTGCTGCGGATCCTGGTAATTGCGGGCAAACAGGATGACTGCGCCCACCAGCGGATGACACAGGAATTCGCGCTCTTCTGCGGTCAGCGTCAGGCCTGCAACATCCACCATCACCGGCCCCAGCGGCAGGGAAATGGGCAGGTCGACATGCTGCTTGATGCTCATGCTTTCCTTCCTTCGGCGAATGCGGTCGCAACCGCCGGGCCAGAGTCGGAGTCAGGGCCAGCGTCAGGGCCAGCCTCGACGGCTTCGACGATCACATAGGCTGCTGCGAGCCCGGTTTCATCGGTCAGCGACAGGTGCACCGTGCCCATGCCACGCTCCCGCATCCATTCCAGCAGCGCAGCCGAGAACTCCAGCGAGGGTTTGCCGGAGCGGGCGTTGACCACGCCGACGTTGTGCCAGTTCACCGGGTAGCGAATGCCACGGCCGACGGCCTTGGAGAAAGCCTCCTTGGCGGCAAACCGCTTGGCCAGGTAGGCCGCCGGCTTGCGATGGCGTCGGAAGCGCTGCAACTCATGCTCGACCAGCACCTTGCCGGCAAAGCGCTCACCCCAGCGATCCAGTGCTTTCTGGATGCGGCCGATTTCGCACAGGTCCATGCCGATGCCGAGAATCATCCTGCCTCCGCACCGCTCGCGTTGCCACGCTGGATGGCCGCCAGGTAGAGCCGCACCGTTTCAGCCAGTCCATGCTCGATGGCATCGGCGATCAGCGCATGGCCGATCGAGACCTCCTCCACACCAGGCACTGCCTTGAGAAAGTCCGGCAGGTTGGGAAGGTTCAGGTCATGGCCTGCGTTGACCTGCAAGCCGGCAGCGATGGCCGCCCGGGCTGCAGCGGCATATCGGGCCAGTTCCTCCGCCTGCCTGGGAGTGCCATGGGCGGCGGCATAAGGCTCGGTGTACAACTCGACGCGATCAGCGCCGATGGCCCGCGCAAGCGGCATGGCCGCAGCCACCGGGTCCATGAACAGGCTGACACGGACGCCGCAGGCCCTGGCCTCGGCGATCACCGGTTTCAGGCGCTCGCCATCGGCCTCCAGGTTCCAGCCATGGTCGGAGGTGAAGGCGCCGGTTTCATCCGGAACCAGGGTGCACTGATGGGGCCTGACTTCGCGGACGAACTGCATCAGCCCGTGGAAGGGATTGCCCTCGATGTTGAACTCAGCCTGCGGCCAGTCTTTCAGCAAGGCGGCCAGCTCCTTCACGTCATGCGGGCGAATGTGGCGCTCATCGGGACGCGGATGCACGGTGATGCCGTATGCCCCGGCCTCCAGTGCAATGCGTGATGCACGCACGACGCTGGGAATGCCAAGGGCGCGGGTATTGCGTACCAGGGCAATCTTGTTCACGTTGACGCTCAGTCTGGTCACGGTCGTGATGGTGTTTGTGTTCATCTAGAGTTCCAGCAATTCATGGAAGATGCGCCGGCTGCGCAGCGGCTGGTAATCCAGCCTGTGGTTAATCAGCACACGCATCAGGGTTTTGGCCTGTGACAGCGTTTCGGCCTCGCTGTAGTCATCGCGGGCAATGGCCAGCAGCGTTCGCCCCCGCAGGCATGGTTCCGGCGCCGAATCGGCATCGGCGATCTCCAGCGGACCGCGCTCCGGATCATAGGTGTACAGCATGTCCGGGTCGAGTGATCGCCCATTGGCGCCTTCTCGATCCAGCCTCATGGCATAGCCCAGTTCGGACAGCAGCGTTTTCTCGAAGCGGCGCAGCACGGCGGCCGTGCCCTGCCCCCCGGACAAGGCCGCGAGCGCCTGGTGATAACGATCAAACAGAGATTCGTGGGGATCTTCACGCGGCAGCATCCGCAGCAGAAGTTCATTCAGGTAGAAGCCGCACATCAGGGATTCGCCTCGCAGCATCGCCAGTCCGCCCTGCCACTCCGCCCGAGTGAGGGTGCGTACCGCTCCCCTGCCGAACCAGGCGAGGCTAAGCGGCTGGAAGGCCATCAACAAGCCGCGCAGTGCCGAACGCGGGCGCCTTGCCCCCCGGGCAACCATGGTCACCCGGCCATGCGGCCGCGTGAAGGTTTCAAGCAGCAGGCTGCTTTCCCGGTAGGGATAGCTGTGCAGCACAAAGACTTGCTCGGCCTGTCCGCGGCGTTGTTCACTCATGCGTGTTCGCGCCCAATAGTGCCTGGCGGTGCCTGCTTGGACTCAGGCAGCTCAGTCGTGGCTCAGTCGTAACCCAGGCGGCGCAACTGCGCCTCATCCTCTGTCCAGCCGCTGCGCACCTTGACCCACACCTCCAGGTGCACCTTGCTGCCGAATAGTTTCTCCATGTCCAGGCGTGCCGCCGTTGCCATGCGCTTCATCTGCAAGCCCCCTGCCCCGATCAGGATGGCCTTGTGGCCGGGCCGGTCAACGATGACTGCGGCGTGGATACGCCTCAGCTTGGGCATGGCCTCAAATTTCTCGATGAAGACGCTAGTGCCATAGGGCAGTTCCTCGCCCAGCGACCGGAACAGCTTCTCGCGCAGCAGTTCGGCCGCCAGGAATCGCTCGTCACGGTCGGTCAGTTCGTCTTCGCCATACACAGCCGGCTGCTCCGGCAGGTACTTGTGCATCACCGAGAGCAGGCGTTCCAGCCCCTTCCGGCGCTGTGCACTAACGGGGACATATTCGCGCGCATTGCACTGCGCGGCAGTCGACTTCAGGTAGGCCATCAACTCATCAGGGGCCACCTTGTCGGTCTTGTTCACCACCAGCAGCAACGGCATGCCCTCAGGCACCAGTTTGAGCAGGGCCTCGTCATCGGGACCGAAGCGTCCGGCCTCGACCACCAGCGCAGCGACATCGACATCGTCCAGTGCACCACGAACCCCACGGTTCATCTGGCTGTTGAGCACGCTCTTGTACTTGATCTGAAAACCCGGGGTATCGACGAAAATGTACTGGGCATCCGGGCGCGTCAGGATGCCGCGTATCCGATGGCGCGTGGTCTGCGGCTTGCGCGAGGTGATGGAGAGCTTCTGCCCCACCAGCGCATTGAGCAAGGTCGATTTGCCCACGTTGGGACGCCCAAACAGGGCGATCGAACCGCAGCGAAAATCCGCCACGGCGCCTGCTCCCGCGGCGCCAGAAACGTCGACGGTGTCTGCCGCCTCCGCCGGTTTGTCACTCACGGGTTTGCCGCCTGATTCCATGCTGGTCACTGTTTTCTCATTTGCTCATAAGCAAGTTGTGCCGCTGCCTGCTCGGCATTGCGGCGGCTGCTGCCAGTGCCGGTGACGCGCACGGACAACTCGGGAATGACACACTCAACCTCGAAATTCTGGTTGTGGGCGGCACCATGTGTCGCCGTCACGGCGTACTTCGGCAGGGCGATGCGGCGCGACTGAAGGAGTTCCTGCAGTTGTGTCTTGGCATCCTTGCCAGGCACCTTGGGATCGATCTGGTCGAGCTGTTCGCGATAGAGACGAAGTATCAGTTCCCGCGACTGGCTGAACCCGCCGTCGAGGAACACCGCGCCGAACAACGCCTCCAGTGCATCAGCCAGGATGGATGGACGGGTAAAGCCCCCGCTCTTGAGTTCGCCCTCACCCAGATGCAGCCAGTCGCCTATGCCCATCAGCTGGGCCAGGTGGTGCAGGGATTCCTGGCGGACGAGACCTGCGCGCATGCGCGACAGGTCGCCTTCCTTCAGGCGGGGAAAGCGGTCGTAGAGTTCGGCTGCGATGACACAATTGAGGACACTGTCACCGAGAAACTCCAGCCTTTCGTTATGCGGGCTGCCATGGCTGCGATGCGTCAGCGCCTGAACCAGCAAATCAGGCTGCTGAAAGGTATAACCGATGAGCTGCTGAATACGCTCCAGCTTCATTCATGCCGTTCGGGAGGCCGAGACATCAGCCGCCGGATCCGCTGCTGCTGCCGGTGAAGTCGAAATACAGGCTGACATTGCCGAACAGGTGGATCTTCTTGGGATAAGCGAAGGAAATGACGACTTCGCCATTCTCCTTGGTGACATCCAGGTCCGAGCCTGCAATCACCTGGATGTCATCGACCTGAGCGCGCTTGTCGAAAGCACGCTTGACCTCTGCCACAGAGCCGCGGCCTTCGCCACTCTGTGCAATGCCGGAGACGGCTTTCTTGACATTCATGAATTCAAGGTAAGCCGGCGCGACCTTCATGCCCCCGATGACCACCAGTATCAGCGCAATGCAGACCAGCATGATTCCGAACATGCTCATGCCTCGCTGCTTCCGGATGTTTCCTTGCATGGTGTCTCCCGCCCTGTCTAGTAAAAGCGACCGAACCGCTTGAGTTCGCCAAGGTTGAACCAGATGAAAAATGCCCGACCGACAATGTTCTGCTCGGGGACAAATCCCCACACCCGGCTGTCTGCAGAATTGTCCCGGTTATCGCCCATCATGAAGTAGTGCCCGGGCGGGACGGTGCAGATCACGCCCTCATCATTGTAGTTGCAATTGTCCCTGAACGGGAACGGCCGGATGAAGGGCAGCGCCGCCGGCGCGTCCTCGTCGATGAGGATGGCGTGCTCGACTTCACCGAGCTTTTCCAGATAGTGCCTGGAGTAGCTGATTCGTTCGCGATGGAGGTAGTCGGGCAGCTGCTTGCGTGGCACCTCGACGCCGTTGATGAAAAGGCGCTTGTTCTGGTACGCGATCTTGTCGCCGGGCAGGCCGATGACCCGCTTGATGTAGTCAAGCGAGGGATCATCCGGATAACGGAAAACCATCACGTCGCCACGCCCAGGGTCGTTGATGGCCACGATTTTTTTGTTGATGATAGGCAGGCGGATGCCATAGGTGAACTTGTTCACCAGGATGAAATCACCGATCACCAGCGTCGGGATCATGGATCCGGAGGGAATCTTGAACGGCTCCACGATGAAGGAGCGCAGCAGGAACACGATCAGGATGACCGGGAAGAAACTCTTCGGGTACTCAACCCACCAGGGCTCACGGCGATCCGCGCCACGGCGCGGCGCCAGCCACAGCCTGTCGGCCAGCGCCACCGCCCCGGTGATGACCAGCAGCGAGAACAGTATCAGCGCAAAATTCATTCTCAGTCGACCTTAAGGATAGCCAGGAAAGCCTCCTGGGGAATCTCAACCGAACCCACCTGTTTCATGCGTTTTTTGCCGGCCTTCTGTTTTTCCAGGAGCTTGCGCTTGCGCGAAATATCGCCCCCGTAACATTTTGCCAGCACGTTCTTGCGCAAGGCCTTGATGGTCTCGCGTGCAATGATATTCGAGCCAATGGCGGCCTGCACGGCCACGTCGAACATCTGTCTCGGAATCAGCTCGCGCATGCGGGCGGCCAGTTCCCGCCCGCGATACGGCGCATTCGCCCGATGCACCATCAGCGACAGGGCATCGACTTTCTCGCTGTTGATCAGGATGTCCAGCTTGATTACGTCGGCGGCCCGGTACTCCTTGAACTCATAGTCCAGCGAGGCATACCCGCGGGATGCAGACTTCAGCTTGTCGAAAAAGTCCAGCACCACTTCGCTGAGCGGCATTTCGTAGGTGAGCACCACCTGGCGCCCGAGATACTGCATGTTCTTCTGCATGCCCCGCTTGCCATTGCACAGCGTCATCACCGCACCAACGTATTCCTGGGGCAGGAAAATCGTGGACGTGATGATGGGCTCGCGGATTTCCTCGATGCGAGAAAGGTCGGGCATGCGCGCCGGGTTCTCGACCTTGATGATGGAACCATCCCGCATCATCACTTCGTACACCACGGTCGGCGCCGTGGTGATCAGGTCCATGTTGTATTCCCGCTCCAGCCGCTCCTGCACAATATCCATGTGCAGGAGCCCGAGGAATCCGCAGCGAAAACCGAAGCCCAGGGCCTGGGAGGTTTCCGGTTCGAATTGCAACGATGAGTCGTTCAGGCGAAGTTTGGTCAGGGCATCGCGCAGCGCCTCGTACTGATTGGACTCCACCGGATACAGCCCGGCGAACACCTGGGGCTTGATTTCCTTGAATCCGGGCAGCGCCTCCGCAGCCGGTTTGCCAACATGGGTGATGGTGTCGCCTACCTTGGCGTCAGCCAGTTCCTTGATGCCGGCGATCACGAAGCCCACCTCGCCCGCCGAGAGTTTCTCCCGTGGCTGGCCCTTGGGGGTGAATACGCCGACATTCTCGCAGAGGTGCTGGGCCTGCGTGGCCATCAGCAGCAGATTGTCCTTGGGGGAAATGGTACCGTCCACCATGCGCACCAGCATCACCACGCCAACATAGTTGTCGAACCACGAGTCGATGATCAGGGCCTTGAGCGGTGCTGCCGGATCGCCCTTGGGCGGCGGAATGCGCGCCACCACCGCCTCGATCACGTCATCCACGCCCTCGCCTGTCTTCGCGCTGCAGCGGAGGGCATCTTCAGCCGGAATGCCGACCACTTCCTCGATCTCGCGGATGGCCGATGCCGGGTCGGCGGACGGCAGGTCTATCTTGTTGAGCACCGGCACCACTTCCACGCCCTGCTCTATGGCGGTGTAGCAATTGGCCACGGTTTGGGCCTCGACGCCCTGGGACGCATCCACCACAAGGAGCGCGCCTTCGCAGGCCGACAGCGAGCGTGACACTTCATAGGAGAAGTCCACATGCCCCGGTGTGTCGATCAGGTTGAGGAAATAGATCTGCCCGTCGCGCGCCTTGTACTTCAGGGCGGCAGTCTGGGCCTTGATGGTGATGCCGCGCTCGCGCTCCAGATCCATGGAGTCCAGCACCTGGTCTGCCATCTCCCGATCGGAGAGGCCGCCACAACGCTGGATGATGCGATCCGCCAGGGTGGATTTACCGTGGTCGATGTGCGCGATGATGGAGAAATTGCGGATACGCTGCATTGAAAAAAGGGTACCGCTGGGCACCCTCTGATTGGGGCCATGATTTTAACAGGGCCGGAGCTGCCGCAGTGGGAAAATCCCCTCGAAGGAGCCGCCGACAACGTCGTTACATCGATCGGGCGGCACGACTGGCTTCCTATCTGCAGTTCCCGGGCGTTGGCCCGGCGCCTGACCGGAGAATATCCAGGCTCTGCAGGTATGCAGTGAGGGCAGCGGCATCCAAGCGGTAACGTGCCAGTTCCTGGTCGCCATGCATGAGGACCGGGACCAGTTCATTGAATCGCAGTTCGAGTTCGGGGTCGGCATCCACATCGAGCACTTCAAGTTCGAAGGCTGCTGCCTCCGGCAAGGCCTCCAGCGCAGCCTGCATGTCATGGCAGAGGTGGCAGTAGGCCCGACTGTACAAGGTCAGGCGCAGCGCTCCGGCATCATGGTCAACCACCCTTGGAGGCACTTTCCCCGCGAAGGATGACGAAGAAGCTGCGCTCACCGCGCCGCACATGCAGGGTCGAAGGCACAGTGCGGTCAAGGGAGGCGGCCAACTTGTTGAACTGTTCCGCCGAGCGGATTTCCGTCGTCTGCCCCTTGATGGTGAGTGCCGTGATGATGTCGCCCGCACGCAATTCAGAAGGTGCGGCCCCGCGGATTTCATCCACCACCACACCGGCGGCCTTCGGATCACGGCGCTGCTCGGCACTCAGATCGCTCACGACCAGGCCCAGTCTATTCGCCGACCGCGACACCGGGGGTTTGGTTTCCCCGCGGGGGGTGGCAGAAATTCGGTCCGACGGCACTTCGGCCACCGTGATGGCAATCTCACGGCTTGTGCCCTTGCGCCAGACCTCCATTTTCGACTGCGTCCCCGGACGGGTGCTGCCGACGATGCGTGGCAGGTCCCCGGAACTGGTCACCGCCTTGCCATCAAACTTCAGGATGATGTCGCCCGTCTCCACGCCAGCCTTTTCCGCCGGACCACCCCGCTCGATGGCATTCACCAGGGCGCCCGACGGTACGGACAACCCGAAGGACTCGGCCAGTTCGCGTGAAACCTCCTGGATGACGACGCCGATCCGGCCACGACTGACACGGCCGGTGGTGCGCAGTTGGTTCTGTATGTCCATGGCCACGTCGATGGGAATGGCAAAGGACACGCCCATGTAGCCACCGGTACGGCTGTAGATCTGCGAATTGATGCCAACCACTTCACCGCGCAGGTTGAACAGCGGCCCGCCGGAGTTGCCCGGATTGATAGCTACGTCGGTCTGGATGAAAGGCACCAGATTTTCCGATGGCAGGTTACGCCCCTTGGCGCTGACGATGCCGGCGGTAACGCTGTTGTCAAAGCCAAAAGGCGATCCTATAGCGAGAACCCACTCGCCAACACGCAGTTTTGCGGGATCGCCGAAATTCACCACCGGCAAGCCGGTAGCCTCGATCTTGATCAGGGCCACGTCGGTGCGGCGGTCTGCCCCAACCACCTTGGCCTTGAATTCGCGTTTATCGGTGAGGCGCACGGTGATTTCATCGGCGTTGTCAACGACATGCGCATTGGTGAGCACGTAGCCGTCGGCGCTGATGATGAAGCCCGAGCCCAGCGAACGGCTTTCGAACTCCCTGGGTTGCTGCGGCTCGCCCTGATTTGGTCCAGGCTGCCTCGGGATGAAGCGACGGAACAGGTCAAATGGGTCCATCTCTTCTAGATTTGGCCCCTGGGGATTGCGACCAGCCTGGGGACGCGCCTGGCTGGTGCTGATGTTCACCACGGTGTGGCCCTGCTTGTCGACCAGATCCGCAAAATTGGGCAACTCCCTGGCCTGAGCAACGGCATCTTGCAGCCAGGCAACAGCCGAGAAAGCCATCAGGAGAGCGATCAGCAGGTTTTTGGCCATGAAGCATTCCTTGGATGCGTTTGGGTCGATCCGGTTGTGGGGTACCGGAATCCGTTTTTCAAGCCCCTATTGCGGCTTGCGGTATTCAATGGCGTTCGCAAAGTATTTTACGCTGTCAGATGGGGTGTCGCCGACAACAGTGATGCGGTGATCCCCGAGGCGGCGCGAGTAGACATTGGTGGCACCGTGCCTGGCCACGCCATTGACGGCCTCCGGGCGGCTGGCCCAGGGTTCTATGAACACGGATACCGCAGCCAGCCCATCCGACAGCACGATGTGCCCGACACCCGGCGTGTTGCCGAGATTGCGGCGCATTTCGCCGATCTTGCGAAATCCCGGAAGGGATGACTTGATCCCCCAGCCCGCCTCCAGCAAATTGGCATCTTGCGCGAGTGAGTCTTCCACTTGCCAATCCTTCGCCTTGGGAGAAAAACGTGACTTGAGCTGGGCAAAATCAACCCCGCCTATCCGCAACTGCGTGAACTCGAAGGTTTCGATGGCATTGCCGCGCTCATCAAAAGTGCGCGCCTTGAGCAGCATCCCGGTGCTGATGTCCGCCCAGAGCTTGTGCCCATAACGAGAGCGATCTTTCGGAACAAGCACAATGACCTGGCACTCATAGCCCGCCACCCGTTCCGCCTCTCCTTTGCGTACCTGATAGTTCTCTGACAATTCCCTGATCTGGCCAGGGAGAATGGCAGGGAAACTGCGATCCGCAATCTGTCGGTCAATACGGACGGTTTTCGATTCGGGCAGATAACAGGTCACCTGGTCGCGAGTGCGGATGATCTCCCGGACCGGACCGGAGAGCGACTCCAGTCGTTCCTGGCGACCCGATGCACCGACATGGCGGAATACCGACGACGTTTCCATCTGATCGCCATGCTGATGGACGAAAGTGCCGGCATAGGAGAGCTTCTGCGTTGCAACCTGGACGCGCTGCAGCATGGCCACCGCCTGCGGGTCGGACTGGGCAATGGCCGCGCTGAAGGGTAGCAACAGCGGAAGGCAGGCAAGCAAGGTGAAACGCAGCAACCGTATCACCTCTTGCCCCCGGCGGCCCTCTCGGGCGTCCAGGCAACTGGCGTCACCGAAGGCAGCCCCGAAGCGGTCTGCTGATGGACAAACAGGTAACTTTCGACTCCCCCCTTAGAGGCCGGCTGTTTTTTGCCGGCATTGGCGGGTTGGTTAGCCTGTGTCGGTGCCTGCACTTGCGGATTTACCGGGGACAGCACTGCGGTTTGCGGCGATCCGGCATTGATCGCCGGTCCCGCCGTCCAGATTACAAAAGCCACACCAGTTGCACCTGCGACAGCCGACATGGCGTAGCGCAACAGGCGCTCCTTCCGGTGCCCGCTGCGCTGTGGCGCCAGCACTGTTGGCTCCTTGGCCAATCGCGTCAATGTGGCCGTCAGGCTGGAGGGGTAAAGGTCGCCACGAATGGCATCACCAATCAGATGATAGGTGCCCCAGGCATCCCGGTCGCCTGCAGCGCGACCCAGCCCGGCCAGTTCATCCATCGCCTGCTCCTCGGGAAGCTCTCCGTCGACCAAGGCTGAAATGCGCTCGCTCATGTCACCACCTTCTGTCTTTGCCGACGTCGATCAAGGGTTTGAGCTTCTCGGCGATGGCTTCCCGGGCACGGAATATACGCGACCGGACGGTTCCTATTGGACAATTCATGATGGTGGCAATCTCCTCATAACTCAGTCCCTCGATCTCTCTCAACTGGATCGCCGTGCGCAATTCCTCGGGTAAGGCTTCCATGGTGGCGTTGACCGTAGTCGCTATTTCCTTGGACATCATCAGGTTTTCAGGCGTGTTGATGTCGCGCAACTGCTCTCCGTCAGGAAACCCTTCCGCTTCTTCGGAATCAAATTCTGTGGCAGTCGGCGCGCGCCTGCCTAACGACACGAGATGATTCTTGGCAGTGTTGATCCCTATCCTGTAAAGCCACGTGTAAAAAGCGCTGTCTCCCCTGAAGGAAGGCAGGGCCCGGTAAGCCTTGATGAATGCCTCCTGTGCCACGTCCTCCACTTCCGCCGGATCACGGATGAACCGTGACAGCAAGCGGGCAAGCTTCCGCTGATACTTCACCACCAGCAGTTCGAACGCGTGCTTTTCCCCGCGCTGCGCACGCTCGACGAGCAACTGGTCTATCTCCCGGTCGCTCATCGCAATGCCTTCAGGTAACAGGCAAGCCCATACGTCCGGATCTCAGCGGGGTGGGCACCGGCATGAAGGCTGCCATCGTACTGCCAATGAGGAGTTCTCATTGACCTGATGTTAATGACCGATGGCATTGTAAATAGTTCATCCCGAGTCATGGTTATGCGGCACCGAAGCGTGCTCCTGGCGGCTACGCATAGCCAGACGAAGTGCCCTGATCGCACCCTGAGGAGCAGAATCCGCCCCCATTACCACCCAGCGGCGGCTCGATCCCTGCTCATCGTCCAGGGCCATCAGCACCAGCCAGGCGCTGACATATCCGTCACTTGCAAGGCGTCCAGCATGCCAGCTTCCACTGCAGTCCCGCCACCTTGCCGAGTAGTCCTCCTGAAGCTCAATTTCAACTATCGCACCAGGGAAGCGTAGCAGGGTCATGCCAAATGCCGAGGCAGCAGACAAAAGCGTGCCGGACAGAATCAGGAAGAGTGGCCAACCACTCAGGCAGGCAAAGGCCGCGATGAGGGCTGCCAGATGTAGCCCACCCAGGCAGACCGCGAGCCTGAATGAGGGCTGGAGAACCAGCCTGACAGGGGGGATCAAATCCGGGAGAACACCAATGTGCCGTTGGTACCGCCGAATCCGAAGGAATTCGACAGTGCGAGATCGATACGCATCGGCCTCGCCACGTTGGGTACATAGTCAAGATCACAGCCCTCACCCGGTGTTTCCAGGTTAATCGTAGGTGGCGAGACCTGATTTTGCACCGCAAGAACGGAAAACACTGCCTCGATCCCACCTGCTGCTCCCAGCAGGTGCCCCGTCATGGACTTCGTGGAATTGACTGCCAGCTTGGGGGCGTGGTCACCAAAGCAATGCTTGACGGCGATTGTCTCGGCCACGTCTCCCAGAGGAGTCGACGTGCCGTGCGCGTTCAAATACTGTACTTCTGAATGATTTTTGCGTGCATTACGCAAAGCATTCGACATGCAGCGCGAGGCGCCTGAGCCATCGTCGCACGGAGCCGTAATGTGGTTTGCATCGGCGCTCATCCCATAGCCGGCCAGCTCACAATAGATACGGGCACCACGCCTGCGGGCATACTCGTACTCTTCCAGTACCAGGACACCCGAGCCTTCGCCCAGCACGAAGCCATCCCGGTCCTTGTCCCAAGGGCGACTGGCTGATGTCGGATCATCGTTGCGGGAGGATAGTGCGCGCGCGGCACAAAATCCCCCGACACCCAGTGGGGAAACCGTCGCTTCGGCCCCTCCGGCGACCATTACATCAGCATCGCCATACTCGATCAGGCGGCCAGCTTCGCCGATGGAATGGTTGGCCGTGGTGCAAGCCGAAACCACCGACAGGTTTGGTCCCTGCAGCCCCATCATGATGGACAACTGTCCCGATATCATGTTGATGATGCTGCCGGGAACAAAAAACGGTGAAATCTTGCGCACCCCGCCAGCCTGATAAACCCGATGCGTTTCTTCTATGAGCGGCAAACCACCAATGCCGGAGCCGATACAGGCACCCACCATGGTGCGATCGACTTTGTCCAGTTCGATGCCTGAGTCCTTCAGCGCATCGATGGCTGCCGCCAGGCCGTAATGTATGAATGTGTCGAAGCGACGGACTTCCTTGGCCGGCAGATACTTGATCGGGTCGAAGTTCTTCACTTCGCCAGCAATCTGCGATGAGAAAGTGGACGCGTCAAAGCGCGTGATACGCCCAATGCCCGAGCGGCCCTCAAGAATATTGGACCATGCCTCGGCCACGGCATTTCCGACCGGAGAGATTATCCCCAGCCCGGTCACTACGACGCGTCGACGACTCAATTCAGCCCCGAAGATTGGTTGGAGGGATCAATCAGCCTTTTTTGGAATGGCCGGTTACGTAGTCCATGGCCTGCTGGACTGTCGTGATCTTCTCTGCTTCCTCGTCGGGAATCTCGGTTTCGAATTCCTCTTCGAGAGCCATGACCAGTTCCACGGTATCCAGCGAGTCTGCGCCAAGATCATCAACAAAAGACGACTCGTTCTTGATTTCCGCTTCGTTGACTCCCAACTGCTCGGCAACGATTTTCTTGACGCGCTGTTCGATATTTTCCATTTGTAAATTCCTTCCCCGGTTGTGGCGAAGTCCTGATTTTGAGGAGGCCGAATTCTAGCAGATTAGGATGCTTGCCGCTTTGGTAAAAAAACTTCCTAATTCATGTACATGCCGCCGTTGACATGCAGTGTCGTGCCGGTGATATAGGCGGCCTGCGGCGATGCCAGGTACAGCACGGCTGCGGCGATGTCTTCGGGACGTCCAAGGCGCCCGAGCGGAATCTGCTTGAGCAGTTCCTCGCGCTGTGTATCTGCCAGTGCGCGGGTCATGTCGGTATCGATGAAC
The DNA here is from genome assembly GCA_903864555.1 of uncultured Pseudomonadota bacterium. The sequence continues at coordinate 14,828 of CAIPGJ010000037.1, forward strand.
CCGGGAGCAATGCAGTTGACCGTGACATTTCGGCTGCCAATCTCGCGAGCCAGCGACCGCGTCAAGCCGGCAATGCCAGCCTTGGCTGCCGAATAATTGATCTGACCGGCATTGCCCAGTGATCCGACTACGGAAGTGATATTGATGATGCGACCCTGCCTGGCCTTCATCATGCCGCGCATGACGGCACGGGAAAGCCGGAACACCGATTTCAGGTTGGTGTCGATCACATCGTCCCACTCACCGTCCTTCATCCGCATGGCGAGATTGTCACGGGTAATGCCGGCATTATTGACCAGGATAGCGACAGGCGCTTCCATGGTTTTTTCGACCTCCGCCACCAGGCCTGCAATCTGTGCTTCATCCCGGACATCAAGCAGCCGCCCGAAACCGCCCAGAGGCCCCAGCAACTCGGCAACGCCCTGCGCGCCCGACTCCGATGTGGCAGTCCCAACCACCCGGGCACCATTCTCTGCCAGGGCCAGCGCAATTGCCCTGCCTATGCCACGTGAAGCCCCTGTAACCAGCGCAACCTGTTTGTCCAGCATGCTCATGTCTTCGGGAAGTGCTGCAGGCCGGCATCAAGCCCTGCCCTGTCGGCCAGAGCCAGACCTTCGAGCCTGGCATCAATGCGCTTGGACTGGGGAGCCAGCACCTTGCCAGGACCACATTCGTACACATGGGTGACACCCGACTCTGCCATGGCCTTGATGCAGTCGGTCCACAGCACGGCATGATCGGCCTGCGCAACCAGCGCATCCTTGATGGCAGCAACATCATTGCGTACCTGCGCATCGATGTTGTGGATGACCGGAATCCGCGGCAGCACGACCTCAATCGATGCCAGCACATCCTTCAGGCGCAACGCGGCCGGCGCCATCAGCGAAGAATGGAATGGTGCGCTGACCGGCAATGCGATGGCCCGCTTGGCACCACGCGCCTTGGCAGCCACGATGGCCCGCTGCACGGCAGCAGCATGGCCGGCAATGACGATCTGCCCCGGCGAATTGAAATTGACCGCTTCCACCACCTCACCTTGCGCCGCTTCGGCACAGGCATCCCTGACCGCCTGGTCATCCAGCCCGAGCAAGGCGGCCATGGCGCCGATCCCTGCCGGAACCGCTTCCTGCATGGCCTGGGCCCGCGCTCGCACCAGAGGCAGGGCTTGGGCAAAAGTGATCGCTCCTGCAGCCACCAGCGCGGTGTACTCACCCAGGCTGTGACCTGCAACAGTTTCCGGTTCACGCCCGCCCAGCTCAAGCCAGGCGCGATAGGCGGCATAGCCTACCGTCACCATTACTGGCTGGGTATTGACTGTCTTGTTGAGTTCTTCGGCAGGACCGTCTGCCACCAGCTTCGCGATGTCCTGTCCGAGCACATCGGAGGCCTCAGCAAGCACTTCACGAATCACCGGCAGGTCGCCATATGCCGCAAGCATGCCCGGGCTTTGCGAACCCTGGCCTGGAAACACCATTGCCAACTTCACGACTTAACCTCCTCTTTACATCTGAACCACAGCAGCGCCCCATGTGAAGCCGCCGCCGACACCCTGAAGCATCACCTTCTGCCCAGGTTTCACCCGGCCGTCACTGATGGCGCAATTCAGGGCCAGAGGGACCGACGCGGCGGAGGTATTGGCATGCCGGTCGACCGTCACCACCACCTTGGCCATGTCTATGCCGATCCGCAGGGCGGTTGCCTCCAGTATGCGGACATTGGCCTGGTGCGGTATCAACCAGTCTATGTCAGCAGCCTTGAGCCCACTCAGCTCCAGTACCTCTCGTCCGACCTCATCCAGTGCCTTGACAGCAAATTTGAACACGGCCTGTCCATTCATCTGCAGAAATGGTGATCCCACAACCTTCCCGCCACAGACACTCCCAGGCACCGAAAGTATTCCTGACTGGGATCCATCGGCATGCAGGGCGGTTGCCAGAATGCCGGGCCGCGAATCGGCCTTCAGCACGACTGCACCGGCTCCATCTCCAAACAGCACCGCTGTCGTACGGTCGTTCCAGTCGAGAATGCGGGAGAAAACTTCCGCGCCCACTACCAGGGCGTGGCGACACTGGCCGGATTTGATGAACTTGTCGGCGATCGTGAGGGCGTAGACAAATCCACTGCACACCGCCTGGACATCAAATGCTGCCCCCCCCTTGGTGCCCAGCTTTGCCTGCAACAGGCAGGCAGTGCTGGGAAACACAAAATCGGGGGTGGAGGTTGCGACTATGATGAGATCGAGTTCGCCTGCCTGAACGCCGGCCGCGTGCAATGCAGCACGGGATGCCTCAAATGCCAGATCGCTGGAACTCTGGCCTTCGGCCGCAATGTGACGCTCACGTATGCCGGTACGCGCCTGTATCCACTCGTCCGACGTTTCCATCTTGCCGGCCAGATCGGCATTGGTAAGGACCTTCTCGGGCAGATAACTGCCTGTGCCCACGATGCGTGACCAGACTGTCATGCAGCCTCCGCAGTCGAAAAACGGCTGGTTATCTTGCTCAGCACGTCGCTGTTAACCTCATCAAAGGCCCGTGCGATCGCCCGCGCAAATGAAAAACGGTCGGCAGATCCGTGGCTTTTGATGACGATGCCCTTCAATCCCAGCAGGGTGGCGCCATTGTAAAGACGCGGATCGAAACGGCTCTTGAAACGCTTCAGCACCGGCATGGCCACGATGGCTGCCAGGCGGGTAAGCAGAGTACGGCTGAATTCCTCACGCAAGGCATTGCTGAGCATATGGGCAATCCCTTCGGATGCCTTCAGTGCCACATTGCCGACAAACCCGTCGCAGACAACGACATCGACCTTGCCCCGATATATATCATCGCCTTCAACATTGCCGATGAAATTGAGCCCACTGTTGCGAAGCAGCTCGGCACTGCGCTTGACCACCTCGTTACCCTTGATGGCCTCTTCCCCGATATTCAACAGTCCCACCGTAGGACGCTCCTTATGCTCCAGCGCGCCCACCAGGGTTGCCCCCATCAGGCCGAACTGCAGCAGATGCTCGGCCTCGCAATCGACATTGGCTCCGAGATCCAGCATGTGGGTATGCCCCTTGATGGTGGGCAATATCGACACAATGGCGGGACGGTCTATGCCAGGCAGCATCTTGAGCACAAAACGGGAAATTGCCATCAGTGCACCGGTGTTGCCGGCGCTCACACAGGCATGCGCCTGACCATCCTTGACCAGGTCTATAGCCACCCGCATCGAGGAGTCCTTCTTGCCACGCATAGCCTGGGCAGGAGCATCATCCATGGCCACGATCTCACTGGCATGACGCACAGCCACCCTGGAATCGCCGGTGGCCCCCAACTTGCCCAACTCCAACGCTATGACGTCGCGCAAGCCAACCAGGATGACCCGGGCTTCCGGGTAGTCATTGAGGAAATCCAGGGCAGCCGGCACTGTAACGTGCGGCCCATGGTCGCCTCCCATGCAATCGATCGCCACACAGAGACGCATGGATACGACCGCCCCTCTCGATTCAACTTCCATCAGGCTGATGCCCATGGCTGCGCTCGCTCGCGCACCGTCCAGGCATCGATCCGCTGTCAGTCGCCCTTGGTCTTGACAACCTTTTTGCCGCGGTAATAGCCGCTCGGGCTGATATGGTGGCGCAGGTGAACCTCCCCGGTGGTCGGTTCGACCGCCAGCGAAGGATTGGTCAGAAAATCGTGGGAGCGATGCATGCCACGCTTGGACGGGGACTTCTTGTTCTGCTGTACAGCCATTCGAAATACTCCTTGCTTGATTCCTGTATTAGTCGGACGACTTGCGTCCGCCCTTCAATGCCGCCAGCACTTCAAACGGCGACGGCTTCCCTGTTCCTGACTTCAATTCCTGCCCGCCTTCGCAGCGGTCATGCCTTGGAATCATTGGCAAGGCGAGTATGACCTCATCCTCCACCATCGACTCCACATCCATGGTCTTGGATGCCACTACACGATCCACTTCGTCTTCCGCAGCCTCGATTTCCTCAAGGCTGCGCGCCAGTTCCAGCCTGCTGTCGATCTCCAAACACATGGTCATGGGCTTCATGCATCGCTGGCACACCAAGCCCAACTCCCCCGATGCCTGGACTTCCAGTTCCGGCCTGCCCCGCTCATTCACACCACCTGCAATCCGGTAGCCGATCACGTCGACTCTGCACTCCAGATCCGCCAATCGTTTCAATCTGGCACCGAAGATGCTGCCAGTGAACTCGGACCGGGTTCTCGCGAACGCCAATCCGTCAATGGTGTTGCCGGTTTTTCCGGCCGGTGCATCTAGCGACATAAACCGTGCATGATATTATCGAAGGCTGACCTTTGTCAAAATAAAGTTGATTTTCTTCAGGGCGTTACCTGCTGCTGGATGCAGCATACCGGCCTTTCCGCCACCCCGGCTCCACCTAGATAACTGAAATCCTGAAACATGCTGGTCTTAGCTTCCACCTCCCCCTATCGTCGTGCCTTGCTGGAACGCCTGGGAATGCCGTTTTCCGTAGTCAAGCCGGATGCGGACGAGACGCCCCATTCCGGCGAGGCCCCGGACGCCCTGGCGCTGCGCCTTTCGTGCGACAAGGCCTTGTCCGCTGCCAGACATCATCCAGACGCCCTCATCATCGGTTCCGACCAGGTGGCCGTCCTGGATCAGCACATTCTGGGCAAGCCCGGCAATCACGCCAATGCCAGAATCCAATTGAAGCAACTTTCCGGGAGGACGGCACAATTCCTGACCGGACTGTGCGTGCACCATAGTGGAACCGGTCGCACCCTGTCCAGGCTGGTGCCATTTGAGGTGACTTTCCGGCAACTTGATGACCAAACTATAGAAAACTATCTGGCGCGGGAGCAACCCTACGATTGCGCCGCCAGCGCCAAGGCCGAGGCACTGGGCATTGCCCTCATCGCGCGCATGAAAGGTGATGATCCCAATGCATTGATCGGGCTGCCCCTGATTGCCCTGATCGACCTCCTGCTGGAGCACGGGCAGCGGGTGCTATGACGCCAGCAAATCCGGCAACAGGCGCGCTCTTGCTGGTGCCGACCACGCTGGGAGATGCACCTCCCGAAGAGGCACTTCCCCTACCCGCCTTGATGCGATTGCGCTCACTGCGCTACATCATCGCGGAGAATCCGAAAACCGCACGCCAGTTCCTGAAACGAGCCGGCATGAATACCCCGATACAGGACATCAGGGTCGAGCGACTGGACGAACACACCCCAGAATCCGGCTTGCCAGCATTGCTGGCACCGATCCTGCACGGGCAGGACGGCGGCCTGCTCTCCGACGCCGGATGTCCAGTCGTTGCAGATCCAGGCGCACCGCTGATACGCTTGGCCCATCGCGCCGGCATAAGGGTGATCCCGCTTGTCGGTCCCTCCTCAATAGTGCTGGGGTTGATGGCCTCGGGCTTGGGTGGACAGCGTTTTGCCTTCCACGGCTATCTGCCGGTGGATGAAGCACCCTTGATTGCGCGCCTGCGAGTACTGGAGAAGGACGCTGGCAGGCTGGACCAGACACAGGTATTCATCGAAACGCCCTACCGGAATGACCGCATGCTGGCCATCATGCTTCGGTCTCTGAGCGAGACGACGCGTGTTTGCCTGGCTTGCGACCTGACCCTGCCGACAGAAACGGTGATATCGCGAACCGTGCGCGAGTGGCGAGCAGCGCCCACGCCGCCGCTGAAAGACCGCCCATGCGTATTCCTGCTCGGACTCTAAATACGGTCCACTCAGCGCATTGACCAGGAAGAGCCGGCGCGCAGGCCCACACCCGATAACCCGGACGCAACACCCGCGCCAAAACGTTTGGCAAAGCGTTCGGCGAAATTCTCCTTCTGGGTGTAGTCGACTATGGGCTCCGCCTTCACCACTTCACGCGCAACATATTCGACACTGCCCAATGCATCGACAAGTCCGAGTTCCACGCTCTTCGCGCCGGTCCACATCAGGCCCGAGAAAATTTCCGGGCCATCCTTCAGGCGCTGGCCGCGGCCCTTGCGCACCACATCGATGAACTGCTGATGGATTTCTCCCAGCATGGACTGCGCGTGCTGCCGCTGCTTTTCATCCAATGGGGCAAACGGATCCAGAAAGGCCTTGTTCTCCCCTGAAGTCAGGGACCGTCTCTCCACGCCCAGTTTGTCCATGGCCCCGGTAAAGCCCCATCCGCTCATGATCACGCCGATGGAGCCGACAATACTGGCCTTGTCGACGTAGATACGGTCGGTTGCAGCAGCGACGTAGTACCCGCCCGAGGCGCAGATATCCTCGACCACGGCATAAATGGGGATGTTCGGATTGGCTGCACGCAGCCGTCGAATCTCGTCATGAATAACGCCAGCCTGAACCGGACTGCCACCCGGGGAGTTGATGCGCAGGATGATGCCCTGGGTATTCTTGTCCTTGAACGCATTCTGCAAAGCAGTGGTGATACGGTCAGCGCTCGCCTCACCCTTGGATTCAATGACGCCAGACAGTTCTATCAGGGCGGTGTGCTTGCCTGACGCCAGACCGTCCGCATCGCCTCGCCAGTCAAGCGTCAAGACGATGATGAAGGCGACATAGCCAAATGCAAGAAGCTTGAAGAAGATGCCCCAGCGCCGCGTGCGCCGCTGCTCATGCAGCGCCTCAAGCGCAAGCTTCTCGAGAACCTTGCGCTCCCAGCTACCATCATCCGCCATGCTTCATATCCTTAGAATGCCAGACGATGAAAACCGTCCATGGCTTGTGATTCTGACTATCGGATGCCCACTCACGGTTGCCTGGCATAGACGCCACCGTCGCGCTCATGGACAGCAATCCTGAGCAGGCGCCTGCCCTTGCAGGGTCCGCCGACACAGTCTCCCGTATCGGGGAGAAAGACCGCTCCATGGTTCGAGCATATCAAATGCATGCCTTGGGCATCAAAAAAACGCCCAGGCTCCCAATCAAGCTCAGTTGGAACGTGCGGACATCGATCGAGATAGGCATGAACCCTTCCCTGATGCCGTATCGCGAAACCAATCGCCGCCGTGCCCTCATGCAGGATGTCAAAACGCACACCTGCTCCGGCGTTGGCCAACTCGGAACCGGAACAGATCAGGCGTTCGATTTCAGCCATTCGTCCAGTTGTGCAGTATTGTCCATGCATGCCAGCGGATTGTGGGGGGTCAGCTTCTCGCGTGCATGCGCCCCATGGCAAACGGCAAGCGACGCCACCCCGGCATTGGCTGCCATCTGCAGATCGTGGGAAGTGTCCCCGATCATCAGCGTGGAAGCGCGATGCACGCCAAACTCATCCATCAGTTCATGCAGCATGTCAGGTGCCGGTTTTGGGCTGCAGCGATCGGCGCAACGCGTGGCTGCAAAAAATGACTTGATCCCGGTTGCCTCGAGCGAGCGCTCCAGCCCGGCAGTGCTTTTGCCAGTGGCGATCCCGAGCAGATGCCCCCGTCGGGACAGCTCAGTAAGCATCTCGACAGTCCCGGGGAACAGCGGCACGTTCGCGCCATGCTTCAAGAAATGAAAACGGTAGCGTTCGGACATCCGTCCATAGTCGGCTTCAGCCAACTCCGGTACGGCATAGGACAGGGCATCCTTCAAGCCCAGGCCGATGACATGGCTAGCCCTGACATGGTCCGGCACGGGCAAGCCCAGGTCAGCCGCAGATGCCTGTATGCATGACGCAATGATGGCCGTCGAATCCATCAGGGTGCCGTCCCAGTCGAATACCAGCAGCTCAAATCGCTTGTTCATCTGTTATCGCCTATTCGTCTTTTTTTCCTGCAACTGCTACCGAGTCTCCAGAATCTGCGACCTTTCCGTCCACGAACCTCTGCAGATCCGGTGGGAGGGGCGATACCAGCCTCAGTTCGTCTCCTGAAACGGGGTGGCGCAATCGCAACTCCGTGGCATGCAGAAACATCCGCGGCAGGCCCTTTTTTGCCAGACTCCGATTCAGTTCGAAATCACCGTACTTGTCATCGCCTGCGATGGGGAAGCCCAGGTGAGCCAAATGGACGCGAATCTGGTGGGTCCGTCCGGTACGCAATTGGCAGGAAAGCAGGGAAAACTCCCCAAGGCGCCGTTCCAGCCTGAAATCCGTGCGTGACTCCATGCCATCCACCTTGTCGACGCTGACCCGGCGCTCACCAGACTTGCTGACGAATTTGCGCAGCGGCAGGCTGACGATCAGGCTCGCCTTGCTCCAGTTTCCTGCAGCCAGTGCCAGATAACGCTTGAATACCCGCCCCTCCCGCAAGTCAGCATGCAAGGCGGTCAGGGCCGAGCGCTTCTTGGCCAGGACCAGCAGTCCGGAAGTTTCCCGGTCCAGCCGGTGCACAAGTTCAAGAAATTTGCTGGCAGGCCTGGCGGCGCGAAGGCTCTCGATGACGCCAAAGCTGACACCACTGCCGCCATGCACCGCAACCCCCGCTGGCTTGGCGATGACCAGCAGTGCATCGTCCTCATGAACAATGGGGAATTCCGTGGGGCGCGCAGCCGGCCGATTGCGCACGGCTATCCGAACCGGCGGAATACGTACCCGATCGCCATCCTGGAGGCGATAAGTCGCATCCACCCGCCGGCTGTTCACCCGTACTTCACCGCTGCGCAGGATACGGTAGACATGACTGCGGGGGACCCCCTTGCAAACCTTCAGCAAGTAATTGTCGATACGCTGGCCAGCATCGCCAGCATCCACCAGAGACTGACTTGCTGCAGCAGCAGGATTGCTTAAACCCTTCATTTTCCTTATACTCTTTAAACCGAGCTCGTTGCGGGACAACCGGTTATGCTGCCTTGGCACAGATAGTGCGCCAATACAAAGCGGCACCTCCGGCAACTCTGTCCCCTGGCTGAAGCGTAATGTGAAGCGGCAGTTGCCGTTTCATATGCGTCAGGACCCGAGGCGGCACAAATGGCTGGTCATTTAGACCATTGATGGTACTTTAAACAGCGCGCCAAAAGGCATCGGCAGACTTCCGGCAGCCACTGCCCCGACCCGGTCAAGCAGAAGAAAAAGACCGGAGCAGCAGAATCTGCTCTTATACCCCGATACCGACAAACTTCCATCCCCCCGTTGAATGAAACATTCTGACGATGTGATGACAGCCTGACAGCACAATAGGCTCATGGTTTGTCCCCGCGCGCGCGGGAGAACAACAATGAAGCGCATGTTATTCAATGCGACGCAGGCTGAGGAACTCCGCGTCGCCATTGTCGATGGACAGAAACTGATAGACCTCGACATTGAATCGGCAGCCAAGGAACAACGCAAGAGCAATATCTACAAGGGCATCATCACCCGCATCGAGCCAAGCCTCGAAGCGGCCTTCGTCGATTACGGAACTGAGCGCCATGGCTTCCTTCCCTTCAAGGAAGTTGCCCGGGCGTTCTTCAAATCCGGCGTCGATGTCGGCAAGGCCCGGATCCAGGATGCACTCTATGAAGGCCAGGAACTTATCGTCCAGGTCGAGAAGGACGAGCGTGGCAACAAAGGTGCCGCCCTCACCACCTTCATCAGCTTGGCCGGACGCTATCTCGTCCTGATGCCGAACAATCCCCGTGGTGGTGGCGTTTCCCGCCGCATCGAGGGAGAAGATCGCAACGAACTACGCGACATCATGGACAAGTTGCCCGTTCCCCAGGGCATGAGCATCATCGGCCGTACCGCCGGGATTGGCCGCTCATACGAAGAACTGCAGTGGGATCTCAACTACCTACTTCAGCTCTGGAGCGCGATCGAAGCTGCGGCCAATTCCCAGAAAGGTGCCTTCCTGATCTATCAGGAGGGCAGTCTGGTCATCCGTGCCATCCGCGACTATTTCCATCCAGAAATCGGCGAAATACTCATCGATACGGACGCGATCTTCGAGCAAGCGCAGGTGTTCATGGCACACGTCATGCCTGACAACGCCAACCGCGTGAAGCGCTACAGCGACGACGTTCCGTTGTTCTCGCGCTTCCAGATCGAGCACCAGATCGAAACGGCCTATTCGCGTCAGGTCACGCTGCCCTCCGGTGGTGCCATCGTTATCGACCATACTGAAGCATTGGTGTCGGTGGACGTCAATTCCGCACGCTCCACACGCGGCCATGACATCGAGGAAACGGCCTTCCGGACCAACGTCGAAGCCGCTGACGAAATCGCCCGCCAGTTGCGTCTGCGCGACCTGGGCGGCCTGATCGTCATCGACTTCATCGACATGGAAAACCAGCGCAACCAGCGCGAGGTTGAAACCCGCCTGCGCGATGCGCTGCACTACGACCGCGCGCGCGTGCAGATGGGGAAAATATCCCGCTTCGGCCTGATGGAACTGTCACGCCAGCGCCTGCGCCCAAGCCTGGGCGAAGGCAGCAATATCACCTGTCCCCGCTGCAACGGCACCGGCCACATCCGCGGCGCCGAATCCACCGCCCTGCACATCCTGCGCATCATTCAGGAAGAGGCGATGAAGGAAAACAGTGCCGCCGTGCATGCACAGGTGCCGGTGGACGTTGCCACCTTCCTGCTCAACGAGAAACGCGCCGACATCCACGCCATCGAGGCCCGCCTCAAGGTGAATGTGGTGCTCATTCCCAACATCCACCTGGAAACGCCCCACTACAAGGTGGAACGGCTGCGCCATGATGACCTGAACCAGGAAGGTGCATTGCCGGCCTCCTACGAAATGGTCACCGTCCCGGAGGAGGCCGAAGCCCTTCCCGCCGCAACCAGCGAGGCGCGCCCGTCGCGTCCCCAGGCCGCCGTTCACAACTTCACCCCCGGTCAGCCAGCTCCAATGCCTGCAGCTCCCAGAGCTCCGGTTGCAGCCCCCGTTCAAGAGGAACGGGCCACCGGCGGCGGTTTCCTCGATCGCATCCTCGGGTGGTTCAAGGGTGGCGCCGCCAAGCCGGCAGCCAACGAAGAGCCCTCCCGCACGCAATCCCGGTCCGGCAGCAACGAAGGACGTGGAGAGCGCACTGAACGTGGCGGCCGCGGGCGGCGTGATGGCCAGGGTGGCCGTGGCGGACGAGAGCCGCGTGAAGGTCAAGGGCAAAGAGCGGATCGTCCGCCTCGTGGTGATCGCAGTGAGCGTGGCGAAAAAGGGGATAGCCCCGAACGTGGTCCACGGCCGGAGCGTCAGGAACGCGGTCCGCGTCCCGAGCAGCAAGGCCGCCCGGACCGTCCACCTCGGGAGCCACGGGAGCCACGCGAATCACGCGAGCCGCGCGA
>CAIPGJ010000038.1 GCA_903864555.1 uncultured Pseudomonadota bacterium
CGGATCGGGTGCGTAGGGTGATGCCGCTCCGGTGAACGGGTGGATCCCGGGCGTGCCGGCGGCGCAGTGCGCATTGTCGCTCAAGCCGGAGGGCACGCCCTTTGTTCACGTCCCTGCAACAGGCATGCAGTAAACTGCCGCCGCCCTTGTCGCCATGCTATGGCTGCACCCGGAATGACGCAAGGCGGTCTGCCGTTTCAATGCAAAGGAGCCACCATGGCGATGGATGTGATTGATTACAAGGTTTTTGGCGCAGAGATGCAGTTCGTCGAGATCGAACTCGATCCGGGCGAGGCGGCCATCGGTGAGGCCGGCAGCATGTTCTACATGGAAGACAACATCCAGATGGAGACCATCTTCGGTGATGGCTCGGCGCAGCAGTCCGGATTCTTCAGCAAGCTGATGGGGGCAGGCAAGCGCCTGCTGACCGGGGAGTCGCTTTTCACCACCGTGTACAGCAGCACGGCCACCGAAGGCAAGCGCAAGGTGGCCTTCGGCGCGCCTTACCCCGGCAAGATCATTCCCATCGATCTCTCCGAGGTGGGCGGCACCTTTATCACGCAGAAGGATGCCTTCCTGTGCGCGGCCAAGGGCGTGTCCCTGGGCATTGCCTTCCAGAGGAAACTGGGTGCCGGTTTCTTCGGTGGCGAGGGCTTCATCATGCAGAAACTCGAAGGCGACGGCCTGGCCTTCCTGCATGCGGGCGGCACCATGCATCGGCGTGACCTCAAGCCCGGTGAGATCCTGCGCGTGGACACAGGTTGCCTGGTCGGCCTGCAGCCCACGGTGGAGTACGACATCCAGATGGTGCCCGGCATCAAGACCGCGCTGTTCGGCGGCGAGGGCCTGTTCTTCGCCACGCTGCGCGGCCCGGGTATGGTGCTGCTGCAGTCGCTGCCGTTCGCGCGCCTGGCTTCACGCATCTTTGCTGCGGCGCCGGTGTCCAAGGGGGGCGGCGGTTCCGGTGGCGAGCAGGGCGGGTTGCTGGGCAGTCTGCTCGGCGGCAACCGGGATTAGGGCTGGATGGCCCCGGGCATGAAGGCCGAGGGCACTATCTTCGGCCCCGGCTGGCCTTCCGGCGGGGCGAAGATCACCATCGAGGCGGGTGACAGCGGGGTGCGTCACACCACGCCCGATGGTCTGCACGACTTGCGTGCCTGGAGCGCGGTGCGCCTGCGCACTGCGGGCTGGGATGGCCGGCAGCTGCAGCTCGAATGGGGTGGGGGCGACGCGCTGTGGTCCCTGCACATCAGCGATGCGGCGGCCGTGCCGGCCCTGCAGGCCCTGGCCCGCGGTCGGTCGGCACAGGCGCAGCCGGCAGGCGATGCGCGCACCCGGCGCTGGAGCGTCGCGCTCATTTTCGTCACTCTGGGTTTGCCGGTGGTGCTGCTGGCCGGTCTGGTGCTGGGGCACGAGCGCGTCGCCGGCTGGGCGGTGACGTGGATATCCCCGGCGCAGGAGGCGAAGCTGGGTGAAGTCCTGTTCGACCAGTACCGCAGCCAGTTGAAGCTGGTGGATGGACCGCCCGCGCAGATGGTGCGCGAGATCGGTGCGCGCCTC
>CAIPGJ010000039.1 GCA_903864555.1 uncultured Pseudomonadota bacterium
ACCCTGGCCATCAAGATGGAAATGCCCGAGGAGAAGATCCGCAAGATCCTCAAGATCTCCAAGGAGCCGATTTCCATGGAGACGCCGATCGGCGACGACGACGATTCCCATCTGGGCGATTTCATCGAGGACCAGACCACGCTCGCCCCGGCCGACGCGGCCCTGTACTCCAGCCTGCGCGACGTCACCAAGGACATCCTCGATTCACTGACGCCGCGCGAAGCCAAGGTGCTGCGCATGCGCTTCGGTATCGAGATGAACACCGACCACACGCTGGAAGAGGTCGGCAAGCAGTTCGATGTGACCCGCGAGCGTATCCGCCAGATCGAGGCCAAGGCCCTGCGCAAGCTCCGCCATCCGTCGCGCTCCGAGCGGCTGAAGAGTTTCCTGGACAACAACTGATCCCCTTGGGGTCGGTTGCGGCAGCCGCTCCCGCATGACTGGTCCTGAAGGTCTGGTCATGCCGGCGGCCTTCCTGGGCGCCGGGTATGATCCGTCCGCGCTGGACCCGGCCAGCCTTGCTGAATTGACGGAGCTGGATCATTCGCTGTTTCAGGCCTGGAACATGGGTGAGTCCATCATGTTTGCCTGGTCGCGCGAGCCGGGAGGCGTGTGCGTCCTCGCTGCGCCGCATTACCGCATCGTCGAGCCCTACCGTGGCGGCCACGGTGGTGAAGCCACGAACAGCTACCACGAGGAGATCAACCACATCCTCGCCGGCCCCAAGCAGATTTCCCTCGAAGCCATGCGCCGCCTGCGCCACATCCTGGGTCCGGACGCGCTTCAGGTCCGGGTGGCTCTCAGGACAGACACGGCGGTGAACGCGGAACGGGTGACCGGCCTGGTCACCCGTTATGGTGTGACGCGCGTGAACGAGCGCGCCGTGGCCCTGCTCGACATCGTCGGGTTCTCGCTGCGGACGCCGTTCGAGCAGGTGGCCATGCTCAACAGTCTGAGCTATTCGGTGAACTCCGCTTGTCGCCAGTTGCTGTCGCGCAATGTCGAGATCGACTTTGCGCGCACCAACACCGGCGACGGCTTCTATCTGTGGAACCGCAACCGCAGCCTGGAGGCGAACATCGCACTCTACAAACTGCTGATGCTCATCCTCACCGACAATGCCGTGGCGCGACGCAAGGCACATGGTTTTCCCGTGCCGGCCCTGCGTGCCGCGCTGCATGTGGGCGAACACTACGAGTTCTATCAGGTCGAGGGGCTCAACCCCACCCCCTTCAGCTACATCGTCGGCCACGTCACCATCGAGCTGGCGCGCATGCTGGCCGGAGCCCTGCCCGGGCAAATCCTGATCGGTGACTTCGCCCTGGCCGGGCAGGTTGCCGCAAGCGAGGGCGCAGGCGGTGTTTCCGGCGATCCCGCCCCTATCGGCCCACCGGAATTCATCGAGCGCACGGCCGGCATGCTGGACCGACTCAAGGGCATGGCAGTGGCCGGGGACCGCATCCGCGACATACGCTGCTACCTCACCGGCGAGGGCATGCCGGATGGCAGCTACCGCATCAGGCGCTATCCCATCACCGACAAGCATGGCATGCCGCACTGGGTCTTCAACGCCAAGCTCAACATCCACCTGAGCAATGGGGCGCCCATCTTTCTCGGCATCCAGGACGGTGAGCTGAATGTCCTGGGCCTGTCCGAAGTGCCGCCCGGTGAGCAACCCGCAGGCGGTTGATGCCGTGTCGTGCCCACATCACGGCTTGTGCAGCCCGTCTGTTTGCTGACCGAATTCATCAGCCCTTGCCACTTGTTGCAAAACGCTTGCCACTGAATATGCTGTCATGAAAAGGCGTACATGTCGCCCCGGGAATCATTTTTCAACAGCCTGTTAGTATCTCGCTGGCCCGTAGTAGCCCCGTGTTTTTTCCGGAGTGTCTGAATGAAATTTGAAACCCTGCTCTACGAGGAGTCCGATGATGGTGTCGCCGTCATCACCCTCAACCGCCCTGATCGGCTGAATGCCTTCAACCGCCAGATGGGCAATGAGTTCATCCAGCTCTGGACGCACATCCGCGAAAGCGAGACGGTGCGCGCCGTGGTGTTGCAGGCCGAAGGTCGCGCCTTCTCCACCGGCGCCGACGTCAAGGTGGGTGGCTGGCGCAAGAGTGGCACGAAGTCCGGTCCCTTCGACCAGGACGATCCCGGGCCCAGCCTGGGCCCCAAGCAGAACCGCGTGTGGAAGCCGGTGGTCACGGCGGTGAACGGCATGTGCTGCGGCGGCGGTTTCTACTGGGTCAATGAATCGGACATCATCATCTGCGCCGAAGATGCGCAGTTCTTCGACTCCCATGTGAACATCGGCAAGGTCTCGGCCGTGGAACCGATAGGCCTGATGGGCCGCGTGCCGCTGGGGCACATCACGCGCATGGTGCTGATGGGGCTGGACGAGCGCATTGGCGCCAGGACCGCCCTGCAGATCGGCCTGGTTACCGAGGTCGTGCCGGCGGCCGACCTGCGCCGGCGCGCCCGAGAGATCGCCGCCGCCATGGCGAAGAAGCCGCCCACGGCTATACAGGGCACGGTGCGCGCGCTGTGGGAGGCGCTCGACATGCCGCACAACGTGGCCGTGGCCAATGCCCTGAAGTATGCCCAGCTCGGCAATGCCGTGGGCGCCGAGGAACTGGCGCGTCATCCCCTGGAGAAGCGCCCCTGGGTGGAGCGCTAGGGTGAGCAAGGCGGTCCGGCAATGAGCGGCTTCCTTCCCTCTGCAGACCAGGAGCAACTGATAGCGGCGACGGCGCGTGCCGTGGCAGAGCAGTTTCCGGCGACGCGGCTGACCTCGCGCAGCGAGGCTGTGGTGCGCAATCGCGACCTCGACCAGTGGGAGGTCATCTGCGCGCTGGAGTGGCCCGGGCTGATGCTGCCTGCCGCAGGGGGTGGTCCGGACTGCAGCCTGATGGACCTGTGCCTGGTTCACCGTGAGCTGGCCCGCGGCCTGCTCACCCCGGTGCTCACGGCCACCATGCTGGCCGCGCGCCTGGCCTGGCAGGCCGGCGAGGAGGCGCTGGCCCGGTCTTTTGCGGCAGGTCGCCAGCGCGCTGCCTTTGCCGTGGCCGGTGGTCGTACCGTGGGTAGCCTCGGGAGTCGCCCCGGGGGTGGCACGGGCGGCAGCCATTACCTCCTGCATGCACAGGGCTGCAGCCATGTGCTGGCCTGGGATGAACGGGGTGCCACGCTGCATGGCATCGAGCGGTTCACCGATGTCACCGATTGCGAGGCCATCGAGGATTCCCTGCTGCTGCAGTCGGGGCGACTGGCCCCCCATGACAACGCGCAAGCGATCCGGCTGGAGGATGCCCGATGGCCGCTGGACTGCAGCGTGCTGGTGGCAGCGCAACTGGCGGGTGGCGCCCGTGCTTCGCTCGATCTCGCGCTCGAGCATGCCAAGGTGCGCGAGCAGTTCGGTCAGCCCATTGGCGCCTTCCAGGCCATCAAGCACAAGGCGGCTGACATGCTGGCGCGTGTGGAGGTCGCCTGGGGCGAAATCGTCATGGCAGCCTTGCAGCCGATGGACTCGCCGGCCCGCGTCTTTCATGCCTCGGCCGCCAAGATCCTGGCCGCCGAGGCAGCTCTGAAGAATGCTGCTGCCTGCATACAGATACACGGTGGTATGGGCTTTACCGCCGAAGTGACGGCTCACCTTTACCTCAAGCGGGCGCATACGCTGGACCTGCTGGGCGGCCTCAACCGCCACCATCACCAGCGCATCCTGCAGTCCGCAGCCCCGGTCTGATGCCCATGACAGCAGCCATCCATCCGCTGTTCAGTGCCGACGACGAATTGTTCCGCGCGCAGGTGCGGGACTGGATAGAGGCCAACCAGCCGCGCACGCCGCGTCCGCGCGATGCGGCGGGCCAGCGCGAATACGACCTGGGCTGGCAGCGCACGCAGTACCAGGGCGGCTGGGCCGGCATTTCCTGGCCGCGCGAATACGGCGGCCTGGGCCTGCCACTGCTGCGCCAGATCATCTGGTACGAGGAATACGCGCGCGCCGAAGCGCC
>CAIPGJ010000040.1 GCA_903864555.1 uncultured Pseudomonadota bacterium
AGGTTGCAGCCACCACCCATGGCCACCGATACATCGGCCTGCGCCAGCACCGGGGCATCGTTGATGCCGTCGCCCACCATGGCCACCCGGGCACCGCCCTTTTGCAGATGGCGCACATAGGCGAGCTTGCCCGCGGGATCCACGCCACCCTTGACATGGACAATGCCAAGCTGGCGCGCCACGTCTTCCACTGCGCCCGCATCGTCACCGGAGAGCAGATGGACCTTGCGGCCGAGCCTGCCCAGATCGGCGACCAGGGCCTGGGCGCCCTCGCGCAACCCATCACCCAGGCGGAACGCCGCCAGCCAGCCCTGCTCGTCCCCCAGCCAGACCACGGTATGCTGGCTGTGCAGCCAGGCCACGGGCGCCGGCCTGCCATGCAATCCTGAAACATAGGCGGCCCGCCCGATGCGATGAGTGCGCCCATCGATCAGGGCCTGGATGCCCTGCCCCGGCTCGTTGCGGATGGTGCCCACGCTGAGGCCGGCGGCAGCTTCGCCGCTGTTGCCCGACTTGCCCGTTGCAGCCTGCGCCGTTGCCACTGAACAGAAGGCGCTGGCCAGGGGGTGTTCGGAGCTGCGCTCGAGGGCGGCAGCGATGCGGGTGCAATCGGCGGCGCCCCACGGGCCGAACGTGAGTATCTCCAGCAATTGCATGCGCCCGAACGTCAGTGTGCCGGTCTTGTCCAGGATGAAATCGGTGGCTGCCCCGAGCGACTCGATGGTATGTCCCCGCGCCGCAATCACTCCGCTGGCCGCCAGCTCCCCGGTGGCGACGCTCAATGCCGCGGGGGTGGCCAGCGACAGCGCACAGGGACAGGTGATGATGAGCAGGGAGACGGCAATCCAGAGGGCGCGATCCGGATCGATCCTCAACCAGACCAGCGCAGCCAACACCGCCGTCACCAGTACGCCGGCCACAAACACGCCCGCGGCACGCTGCGCCAGTTCGGCGAGCGGCGGACGCTCGGCCACCGCCCGGTCCACCAGGGCCACAATGGAGGACAGCACCGTCTCGGCGCCAACCCCGGTGACACGCATGACGAAGGCACTGCCCAGATTGACGGCACCGGCAATCAGCCGGCCGCCGGCCTGTTTGTGCACCGGCCGGCTTTCTCCGGTGATCACCGCTTCACTGACCTGGGCGGCGCTCAGGCCGCTGCCATCGGCCGGAATGGTTTCCCCGGGGCGGACCAGGACCAGTTCGCCCGGTTGCAGCCGTGCCACGGCCACCGATTCGGTTTCCAGGCTCTCCAGGTCGCGCACCCGGTGCGCCACTTCGGGCATCACCCGCGCAAGGTGCTGCAAGGGCCGCGCCGCACGCTGGCGTGCCAGCAGCTCCAGGTGGCGCCCGCCCAGGAGCAGGAACATGAACATGGAAACGGAATCGAAATACACCGAACCACCACCGACCAGGGTCGACCAGGTGCTGGCGAAGAAAGCCACCGCGACACCCAGAGCCACCGGAACGTCCATTCCGGCGCGGCGACGGCGCAGGTCGGCCCAGGCCCCCTTGAAGAAAGGCGCTGCGGAATACAGCAGCACCGGCAAGGTCAGGATGAGCCCGGCCCAGCGCATCAGCTGCACGACGTCGGCCGTCATCGTGCCCTCGTCGGCGATGTAGGTCGGGATCGCGTACATCATGACCTGCATCATTCCGAAGCCGGCGACGAACAGGCGCCACAGTGAGGCGCGGCGCGCCTCATCCTGAGCCTGGGCCTGGCGACCGGCATCGAAGGGCGAGACACGGTAGCCGACCTGGCGCACCGCGCGGAGCACGGCGCTCAACCTGACCACGTCGGGGCTCCATGCCACCGTGGCGCGATGGTCTGCGTAGTTGACCGATACCCGTACCAGCCCGGCAATGCCGTTGAGGGTCTGCTCGATCAGCCAGGCGCAGGCAGAGCAGCGTATGTCCTCCAGCAGCAGTGTGGCTTCACGATTACCGTCAGCCAGTTCGCGCACGAAGCGCGACTGCATCAGGGGGTCATCGTAGATGGACAGATCCTCGATGGCTGCGCCACCAGACGGCAAGGCTGGCGCAGCGCTCTCACGCCACTGGTAATAGGCCGACAGGCCCCGCCCGGCTATGGTTTCGGCCACCAGGGCACAACCGGGGCAGCACATCAGTCGCAGGCTTCCGTCTATGCAGGCCGTATAGCGCCCTTTATCCGCAGCGGCGACAGGCAGGCCGCAATGGAAACAGGATTCCATGGCTGGCTGCGGATCAGCTTGCGGAGTGTCTGCGCTTTGGTGCATTGTTTGTTGCGGTGCTTTTGATCGGGCTCCGGGAATGCAAACCATTGTTTCAACTCGCGGCCTGCGCTTGTTGATCTGCATCAAGCGCGGGTCCCGGGGTCACCCCGGCCGCACTTTTTTTCATTCACCCAAGGAGTTACCGACATGTCCCGTCATACGTCCATCGGCATCATCGGCACGGGCTGGGTGGGTTCCAGTGTCGCCATCTCCTGTCTGCACAAGGGCATCACCAATGAATTGCTGCTGGCAGATCACAAGACCGAGCTGGCCGAGGGCGAAGCCATGGACTTGCAGCACGGCTCGCCCTTCTATCCGGCCGCCAGCGTGCGCAATGCACGGGTAGAGGACATGCTGGACACCGACGCCATCGTCATTGCCGCCGGCCGCAATGGCGGCCCCGGCCAGTCACGCCTGGAACTGCTGCGTGACAATGCCGCACTCGCCCGGGAACTGGCCGGGGCACTGCGGAGCTACGCCGGCATCGTCATCATGGTCACCAACCCGGTGGATGTCCTGACCTGTGCCTTTACCCGCTACTCGGGTCTGCCACCGGAGCGGGTGATAGGCACCGGAACCATGCTGGACACGGCGCGGCTGCGCCAGGTGCTGGGCGCCCACCTGCAACTGAACCCGATATCCATCCATGCGCAGGTGGTGGGCGAACATGGGGACTCCGAGGTTACGCTGTGGTCCTCGGCGCAGGCCGGCGGCCTCCCCTTGCGCCAGTGGCCCGGGTGGGACCGGTCCGCAGAGACCCGGGTGGCCGACCAGGTCCGCCGGGCGGCCTACGAGATCATCCGGCGCAAGGGCGCCACCAACCATGCCATCGGCCTGGTGACGGCCACACTGCTGCAGTCGGTGCTGAGGGATGAACGGCGCATACTGACCGTGTCGAGAGTCCAGTCCGGCGATCCCTCCCTGCAGGACATTGCGCTGTCGCTGCCCTGCATCGTCGGCGCGGACGGTGCACAGCAGGTGCTTCAGCCGCCCATGGATGCCACCGAATCCGCCGGGCTGGCGCATTCGGCAGAGGTGTTGCGCCAGTCCCTGAAGACCTTGTTTCCCTGAAATCCCGCGGTTCGGCAGATAGGCAGCCGGCAGGCTGTCTGCCTGCTAGACTGCGCCCCCTATGCACGTTCACCTGCTTGTCCCGGATCTGCTGGGCCCGCTCACTTCCAGCACACCGCCCGGTGAACTGCGCCTGCCCGGCGCCGAACTGCTGTTTGCGCGTGGCCGGCGCAACCGGGCAGACGTTTCCATGGAAAGCTGGTTGAAGACCCGTTATGGCCTGGACTCACCGGGCGACGCAGGCTTGGCGACCTTCAGTCTGCTGGGGGAGGGTTTGCCCCCAGGCCCCGATGCCTGGCTACGCGCCGACCCGGTTCACCTCAAGGTCGGCATGGACTCCATGATGCTGGCCGACAGCAGCCTGTGTGCGCTGGACCCGGCAGAAGCCGAGGCACTTGCAGGACATCTGAATGCCCATTTCGGCGACAGGATGCCCCTGGTCGCCGCCGACCCGCATCGCTGGTACGTGAGGACGGGCAGCCCGCCCGCGCTGCAAACGCATGCGCTGCCCGAAGTGCGCGGCGGCTCGATCCAGGACTGCATGCCCGAAGGCGAAGACTCGTCACACTGGCGGGCCCTGATGAATGAAGTTCAGATGGCGCTCCACGAGCATCCGGTCAACGAAGCCCGTGAATCCCTGGGGAAGTTGCCAGTCAACAGCCTGTGGTTCTGGGGCCCCGGCACCCACCAGACGCCCGAAGGCATGCCCTTTGACCTGGTGCTGGCCGATGATCCCCTGGCGCGCGGACTCGCGGCTTCCACCAACGCCAGGGCTGCGGGGCTGCCCTCCGATGCCTCGAACTGGCTGGATCACCAGGCATTGCCACTCAGCGGCCGGGTGCTCATCGTGCTCGATGCACTGCGCCCCCTGGCGGCCTACGCGGATGCCCCAGCGTGGTCGCAGGAAGCCGGCCGGCTCGAACGGGCGTGGTTCGTGCCCCTGCTGGCCGCATTGCGCGCCGGCAAACTGGGCATGCTGAGCCTGCATGCCTGCGCGCCCGGCTGGGGCAGCACCGTGGAAGCGACACGCATCGATCTGCAGCGCTTCTGGCGCCGTGCAAAACCGCTGCAACGGCACGCGCAAAGCTCCGATGCAGGAAGCCAATCCACATGAATCCGGTCCTGTCCACCCGCAAGGTGCCGCTGCGTTGCGAAGACCGGCTGGCACGCGAGGGCCTGCACCCGGTGCTGGCCCGCCTGTTTGCTGCGCGCGGCGTCACCGCGCGCAGCGAGCTCGATGACGCCCTCGGGGGGCTGCTGCCACCATCGTTGCTGCTGGGCATGGAAGCCGCCGCCTCGCGCCTGGCCGATGCCATCGAAGCGCGCCAGCGCATCGTCATCGTCGCGGACTACGACTGTGACGGTGCCACTGCCTGCGCGGTCGGCATGCGTGCCCTGCGCGCCATGCGCACCAGCGATGGCCGCAGCGCCGATGTGCGCTACATCGTGCCGGACCGCTTCCGTTATGGCTACGGACTGACACCGGAAATCGTGGCGCTCGCAGCGACGCTCAAACCACAGGTCATCGTCACCGTCGACAACGGCATCGCCAGCACCGATGGCGTGGCCGCCGCCAACGCGCTGGGCATCGAAGTCATCGTGACTGATCACCACCTCCCCGGCCCGGCCCTGCCCGCAGCCAGGGCCATCGTCAATCCCAACCAGCCCGGTTGCACCTTTCCCAGCAAGTCGATTGCGGGAGTGGGCGTGATGTTCTACGTGATGCTGGCACTGCGCGCGGAAATGCGCCGGCGCGGGCTGTTCGGGAATACTGGTGGCGACAAGGGCAGCGCGGGCGGACCAGCCCTGGCGGAACTACTCGACCTGGTGGCACTCGGAACGGTGGCCGACGTGGTGTCGCTGGACCGTAACAACCGCATCCTGGTGACGCAGGGCTTGAAGCGCATGCGCGCAGGTCGTGCCCAGCCCGGCCTGAAGGCCCTGTTCGCCGTCGCCGGACGCGAAGCGTCGCGCGCCACCTGTTTCGACCTGGGCTTCCTGCTCGGGCCGCGCATCAATGCTGCCGGACGCCTGACCGACATGTCCCTCGGCATCGAATGCCTGATCACCGAGAACCAGGGCAAGGCGCTGGAACTGGCTCGCACGCTGGATGAACTGAATCGCGAGCGGCGCAGCATCGAAGGCGGCATGCGCCTGGAGGCCGAGCGCATGCTGGAACAACTGGACATAGGCGAAAGCGCCTCGCTGTCGCTGTTCGACCCGGGCTGGCATCAGGGTGTGGTCGGCATTCTGGCCGGTCGCGTCAAGGAACGCTGGCACCGGCCGACGATTGCCTTTGCCCGTGCCGGCGATGGCGGCAGCGCCAGCGCGGAACTGAAGGGATCCGGGCGTTCCATCCCGGGCCTGCACCTGCGCGATGCCCTGGACCTGGTGGCCAAGCGCGAAGAAGGCCTGTTGCTGCGCTTCGGCGGGCACGCAGCCGCAGCCGGGGTCAGCATCCTCGAACGGGACTATGCGCGCTTTGTGCCGGCCTTCGAGCAAGCGGTGCGCGACATGCTCCCGCCGGAGGCGCTGGAACGACGCGTGGAAACGGACGGCTCTCTGGAGCCGGGGTATCTGGAACTGGGCACGGTGCGCCTGCTGGAAAGCCAGATCTGGGGCCAGGGCTTCCCGCAGCCGCTGTTCTGCGATGATTTTTCGGTGGTAAACCAGCGCATTGTCGGGGATGCCCACATGAAGCTGCGCCTGAAACGCAATGAGCGTGTCATCGAGGCCATGGCCTTCAATACCCTCGAGGTGCTACCGGAACGGGTGCGCGCTGCCTACCGGGTCGCCATCAACGAATTCAACGGCGCCCAGATGGTGCAACTGGTGATCGAGCACTGGCAGCCGGCCCCCTGACCGGCTGCAGGACCGATGAGGTGCGGATCAGCGCCCGCGCTTGGCCGACCAGGTCGTGCTCTGGCTGGCCGTCTTCACCGTGCCTTCGATGGCATTGCCGTTGACCTTGCCACTGTATTCAGTCCCACCAGCATTGAAACTGATCTGGTCACCACGCATCTTGCCGCCGATGGCGATGGTCTGGCCGCCGGCCTCCAGTGATCCGCTGATCATCTGGTATTTCTGCTTCAACGTGAGTTTGCCGCCGCCGAACTGCCAGGTGCCCTCGACCTTGGCCGGCACGATCCACAGGTGGGCGATGCACCAGTAGCTGCACTCGCCGCTTTCGGTGGCCGTTGCGGTGTCGTCGTCTTCCCAGTCACCCATGGTGAATGAATTGGAAACGATGCGCGTACCGGGCTTGAGGTCGAGGATCTTCGGGCGCAGCCGCAGATTGAGTTCTGGCAGCAGGAACATGGTAATGACGGTGGCGTGCGAGAAATCACTCTGGAAGATGTCGGCACGGGCAAAGCTCGCCTTGTCCACCACACCGGCCTTGCCGGCATTTTCCTGGGACAGTTTGACCATCTCCGGGTTGTACTCGATGCCATGCGACTTGACGCCACGTTTGGCCGCGGCAATGACGGTGCGCCCGTCACCCGAGCCCAGGTCGATCAGGATGTCGGCAGGCGTCACCTTGGCCATGTCGAGCATCTTGTTGACCAGGACATCCGAAGTCGGAACCCAGACCACGTCCTTGCCTGCCTGCCCCACTTCGGGCTTGAACCCGGGCGTTTGTGCCACCGCCCCCGAAGCAGCAACCAATGCCGCCACACACATCCATCGTGCCATCCCCGTGAATTGCATTTTTTGTCTCCCTTGAATGAACCTGTCAGCGCCTTGACACAATCACCACACCGACGAACGCCGTCAGCAGGATGGCAAACCAGATGAGTGACCAGCCGGGAATGGACAGTCCCAGAAAGTCCCACGGCTTCAGAACGCAACTTCCCTCGTATTGCAGCAGCGGCGGCACCATCTTGCCCAGCTTCGAGGCATCCAGCCATTGTTCCAGCCAGCCACCCATGCACTCCAGGGCACGTTTGGGGTCACTCTGAATATGCAGGTGGTAACCGGCCGCCGCGATGCCACCCGCAGAAACCAGCATTCCCAGCACGCCGTACAGGGTGGTGCCCGTCCGGCCCGGCCGATGCAGGGCGGCGGCAAGGCTGACCAGTCCGACGACCATGAAACCGATGCGCTGGACAATGCACCAGGGACAGGGATCGAGGCTCTCCAGATGCTGCAGGTAGAGCGCAAAGCCGAGCAGGGCCAGGCAAACCAGGAAGATGAGTGTGAATATGCCCGGGGGAACGCGGGACGAGAATTTGATGGCCACGATTGAGCTGCTGACTTGGGAGCGGATAGGGTATCCGACCCGCGCCGCCACCGCAAACGCCGCCGGCCAGAGGGCTGCCCACATGTATAATCG
>CAIPGJ010000041.1 GCA_903864555.1 uncultured Pseudomonadota bacterium
GGACGGCCGCGTGCCCGATCCCGACAAGGAAAAGGATCCGGTGCGCCGCGAAGGCATGGAACGCGCGCTGGTGTACATGGGTCTTGAGCCCAACACGCCGATGACAAGCATCAAGATTGACAAGGTATTCATAGGTTCGTGCACCAATTCGCGCATCGAGGATCTTCGCGAGGCCGCGTTGGTGGTGCGTGGCAAGCGCAAGGCGACGAACGTCAAGGTGGCTCTGGTCGTTCCCGGCTCGGGGCTGGTCAAGCGCCAGGCCGAGCAGGAAGGCCTGGACAAGATTTTCAAGGATGCCGGTTTCGAATGGCGCGAGCCGGGTTGCTCGATGTGCCTGGCCATGAACGCCGACCGGCTGGAGCCGGGCGAGCGTTGCGCCTCGACGTCCAACCGCAATTTCGAAGGCCGGCAGGGCGCCGGCGGACGCACGCACCTGGTGAGTCCGGCCATGGCTGCGGCGGCTGCCATCGCCGGTCATTTCGTCGATGTTCGTCAGTGGAGATAGGAAGCCCCATGAAACCCCTTCAATGGATCTTGATCACGCTGCTCGCAGCGCTGCTGGCCGGCTGCAATACCGTGTCCGGACTGGGCAAGGACATCAAGCAGGGCGGTGAAGCCCTGGAACGGGCCGGGAAGAAATAGTGGAAAAGTTCACCGTACACAAGGGACTGGCGGTGCCGCTCGACCGCGCCAATGTCGACACCGATGCCATCATCCCGAAGCAGTTCCTGAAATCGATCAAGCGCTCGGGCTTCGGCCCCAACCTGTTCGACGCCTGGCGCTACCTGGACACGGGCGAGCCCGGCAAGCCCAACGAGGGGCGTCCGCTGAACCCGGATTTCGTGCTCAACAAGCCCTTGTACCGCGGTGCCTCGGTCCTGCTGGCGCGCGAGAACTTCGGCTGCGGCAGTTCCCGCGAGCATGCGCCCTGGGCGCTGGCCGACTTCGGCTTTCGCGCCATCATTGCGCCATCCTATGCCGATATTTTCTTCAATAACTGCTTCCAGAATGGCCTGCTGCCCATCGTGCTCAAGGCCTCCGAAGTGGATCGCCTGTTCAACGATGTCGCGGTGACTCCGGGCTTCCAGCTGGTCATCGACCTGGGCGAACAGGTGGTGAGTTATGCCGATGGCAGCACGCGGTTTTCATTCGAGGTCAATGCCTTTCGCAAGTACTGCCTGCTCAATGGTCTGGACGACATCGGGCTGACGCTGCGGCATGCCGACGAGATCCGGGCCTTCGAGGACCGGCGCAAGCTCGAGCAGCCCTGGCTGTTCTGATGGCAGGCGCGCAGCGGCGCCTTGCGAGCCCCATCCCTTCCGATCATTCCCCGCCCGCTCAGCCGGGCGCTTTGCAGGTGACATCCTCATGAAGATAGCGGTATTGCCCGGTGACGGCATCGGCCCGGAAATCGTTTCCGAGGCGGTGAAGGTTCTGAAGGCGCTCGAGCTCAAGCTGGAGTTCGAGGAACAGCCGGTTGGCGGCGCAGCCTACGATGTCTCCGGCGAGCCGTTGCCCGCCGCCACACTGGACCTGGCCAAGGCGGCCGACGCCATCCTGTTCGGTTCGGTGGGCGGACCGAAGTACGACACGCTGCCGCGGCCCAAGCGTCCGGAGCAGGCCATCCTTGGATTGCGCAAGGAACTGGGCCTGTTTGCCAACCTGCGGCCGGCGGTGGTCTATCCGGAACTGGCGGATGCTTCCAGCATCAAGCCGGAAGTGGTGGCGGGGCTGGACATCCTGATCCTGCGCGAACTCACCGGCGACATCTATTTCGGCCAGCCGCGCGGCATCCGCACCAATGCGCAGGGAGATCGCGAGGGTTTCGACACCATGCACTACAGCGAGCCGGAGATCCGCCGCATCGCCCACAGCGGTTTCAAGGCGGCGATGAAGCGCGGTCGCAAGCTGTGTTCCGTGGACAAGGCCAATGTGCTGGAGACCTCGCAGTTCTGGCGCGACATCGTCACCGAGGTGGCGAAGGAGTATCCGCAGGTCGAGCTGTCGCACATGTATGTGGACAACGCCGCCATGCAGCTCATCCGCAATCCCAAGCAATTCGATGTCATCGTCACCGGCAATCTGTTCGGCGACATCCTGTCCGACGAGGCGTCCATGCTCACCGGTTCCATCGGCATGCTGCCTTCGGCCTCGCTCGATGTGAACAACAAGGGCCTGTACGAGCCCATCCACGGCTCGGCGCCAGACATCGCCGGCCAGGGCGTGGCCAATCCCCTGGCCACCATCCTCTCGGCCGCCATGATGCTGCGCTACAGCCTCAACCTGGATGCCGCCGCGGTGCGCATCGAGGCGGCGGTCAAGAAGGTGCTGGCCCAGGGCCTGCGCACGCCGGACATCCATCAGGCCGGCACGCGCAAGGTGGGCACCCGCGAGATGGGCGAGGCGGTGCTGGCGGCACTCCGGTCCTGAGGGACGCGGGCGCCGGCGATATCCGCAAAAAGGGTAAACTTGCGGCAATGCACAAAATGCGCTGAAACGGGCGCCAAGGACAGGTCATGAAAAGGGTTGGACTGGTTGGCTGGCGTGGAATGGTGGGGTCGGTGCTGATGCAGCGCATGCAGGAGGAGCGCGATTTCGCCCTGATCGAACCGGTGTTCTTTTCCACCTCGCAAGTGGGGGCCATGGGCCCTTTCATCGGCAAGGAAAGCGCGCCGCTCAAGGACGCCAACAGCGTCGATGACCTGCGCGCCATGGACGTGGTGATCTCCTGCCAGGGCGGCGATTACACCAATGACGTCTTCCCGCGGCTGCGTGCCGCCGGCTGGAAGGGGTACTGGATCGATGCCGCCAGCGCGCTGCGCATGAACGACGACGCGGTGATCGTGCTGGACCCCATCAATGGCCAGCTCATCCAGGACGCGCTGTCCAGAGGCACAAAGAATTTCATCGGCGGCAATTGCACCGTCAGCCTGATGCTGATGGCCCTGCACGGCTTGTTCCGTGAGGGACTCATCGAGTGGGTGAGTGCCATGACCTACCAGGCCGCCTCCGGCGCCGGTGCCGAGAACATGCGTGAACTGGTCAAGCAGATGGGACACACCCATGCGGCGGTCAAGACGCTGCTGGACGACCCGGCCTCGGCCATCCTCGACATCGACCGGGGCGTGGCGGCCGCGTTGCGCTCCCCCGAACTGCCGAGCACGCACTTTGGCGGGCCGCTCGCTGGCAGCCTTCTACCCTGGATCGACAAGGACCTTGGAAACGGTCAGAGCAAGGAAGAATGGAAGGGGCAGGCCGAAGGCAACAAGATCCTGGCGACGACAAAGACCATCCCGATCGACGGGCTTTGCGTGCGTATTGGTGCCATGCGCTGCCATAGTCAGGCGCTCACCATCAAACTGACCAAAGATGTGCCTCTGGACGAGATCCACGGCATGCTGGCCGGCGCCAATGACTGGGTCAAGGTGATTCCGAACCAGCGTGAGGCCAGCCTGGCCGAGTTGACACCGGCCAAGGTGACCGGGACGCTGTCGGTACCCGTCGGACGTATGCGCAAACTCACCATGGGGGGGGAGTACCTCAGTGCATTCACGGTGGGCGACCAACTGCTGTGGGGCGCTGCAGAGCCGCTGCGTCGCATGTTGCGGATCGTTCTGGAGGCCAGCTGACCAGTCTCTCTCGGTATCATTTTCTGCCGGTTTTTTACCACGTGTCGGAGTGACGACATAGTGTGCTGAATGCGGTTTTTCAGGTGGTGCAAGCGATAAATTCACATAAAAAAAGATCAACTTAACGCTGTTTGCGAAACGCAGCCTAAGCTTGCATGGCTAACCTCATGATGGTATGTTTCTTTCCTTGGCTAGAACTGCAGGGTGGCATAGTGGGAAAGATTGCCCTTAAATCTGTAGCAAGTGCGGCCGCGTTGGCCTTATCCCTGGTACTTTCGTCTTCCGCAGCCTACGCCGCCGGATTGGGACGCCTCAATGTGTTCAGTGCCCTGGGGGAGCCCCTCAAGGCCGAGATCGAAATCCTCGCCCTGCAGCCGTCCGAAGTTGATTCCCTTGCAGCGCGTCTGGCTTCCAACGTGGCCTACAAGCAGGCCAATATCGACCTCAATGGCGCCCTGCTGGGGGTCAAGTTCGCCGTAGAGCGCCGCTCTTCCGGCCAGTACGTGATATCCCTGACTTCCGCGCAGGCGATGAACGAGCCGTTCATCGACATGCTGGTGGAACTCAGCTGGGCAACTGGCAGGCTGGTGCGCGAATACACCTTCGTGCTCGATCCCCCTGAATATCGCGGTCCGGCCGCCATCAGCGTACCGGCCATAGAGCCCACTGGCGTGGCCCAGCCGTTCTCGGCGGTTTCGCCCCCGCCCAAGGCGGAAGCCCCGGCTTCGGCACCCGCTGCGACGGCTCCGGCCCCAGTACCAGCCGCCAAACCAGTTGCCAAACCGGCCGCTCCGGCTGCCGCTGCGCCAGTCCCGGCCAAGGAAGCCGCCAAGTCGGCCGGCACCTATACGGTCAAGCGGGGGGACACTCTGGCGAGGATCGCCCAGCAGAATCGTGCCGAAGGCGTCAGCCTGCAGCAAATGCTGGTGTCTCTCTACAAGGGCAATCCGGATGCCTTTGATGGCGAAAACATGAACCGGTTGCGGGCCGGTCGCATTCTCAACCTGCCTGACCGTGAAGCCGCGGCAGTCACCACCGAGGCCGATGCAACGCGCATGGTCAACGCCCAGCGCAATGACTATGCAAAGTACCGCAGCAGCCTGGGTGCTGCGGTTGCCGCCGCACCGGCACGTGAAGAAGGCGGACGCCAGGCCGCTGGCAAGATCAGCGCGCCGGAGCAGGACAAGCCGGCTGCCAAGGAAGCCGCCAAGGATCAGTTGCGACTGTCGCGTCCGGAAGAGGGCAAGGCCGGGGGCAAGGGCGGAGCGGCAGCCAGCAAGGATGACATGGTCGCCAAGGAGCGGGCGCTCAAGGAAGCCAACGAACGCATCGCCCTGCTGGAAAAGAATATCGCTGCAATGAAGAGTCAGTCGGGAGCCCAGCTTCAGCAGCAGGCTGCCAAGGGTGATGCGGCCAAGGCTGCGTCGAAGCCGGAGGCAGCCAAGCCCGAGCCGATCAAGCCGGAAGCACCCAAGCCCGCTGCATCCAAGGCCGAGGCACCGAAGCCGGAAGCCGCGAAGCCCGAGGCCGCCAAGCCTGCAGCCGAAGAGGCCAAGCCCGTGGCACCTGTGCCGGAGGCGCCCAAGGCGCCGGATGCACCCAAGGCCGCCCCCAAGCCTGTTGCGCCGCCGCCCCCGCCGCCGGCCCCGGCCAGCTTCGTTGATGAATTGCTGGAAGACCCGATGCAGATGGGCCTGATCGGCCTGGTTGGGGCATTGCTCGGTGGATACGCCTTCTACGCGGTGCGCCGCAAGCGCAAGGCCGCTGCTTCGAGCAGCATCGCCGCAACCGAACCGACATTTGGCAGTTCCGTTTTGGCTGCACCCGGTGGCGCCAGCATCGACACCGATGCCGGTGACCCTTTCATCGATAGTGGCTCCGCCGATGCTGTTCCGGCAGAGTCCGAGGAAATCGATGCGGTGGCCGAGGCCGATGTCTACATGGCTTATGGACGCGATGCGCAAGCCGAGGAAATTCTCAAGGACGCCCTCGGCAAGACACCCGAGCGCCATGCCATCCGTCTGAAACTGCTGGAACTCTACGCCCACCGCAAGGACTCTGCCTCGTTCGAGGCGACGGCACGGGACCTTCAGTCGGCTACCGGCGGCGAAGGTGCCGACTGGGAAAAGGCCGTGGCGCTGGGGCAGACCCTTGATCCGGATAATGCGCTGTACAGCGCCGGCTCACCCGCTGGCCATGACCAGACAGTGATCCTGTCTGCCGATGATGTAGCCATGGCCACGGCGCCCGATTTGGTGCTGGACGATACACCTGCAGATACGCCGGCGGCTGGGGCGGCCCCGGACATCGATTTCGATCTTGACCTGGGTGCACCGGCTACTGATGCTGCCCCGGGACCTGCTGTCGAGCAGCCGGCGACCTCCAACATCGATTTCGATCTTGATCTGGGCGCGCCGGCGACCGATTCTGCGCCGGCGCTGGCTGCCGATGAGCAGCCAGCATCCGGCATCGATTTCGATTTGGACCTGGGCAGTGACCAGACTGCTGTTCAGCCTGAAGTCCTTCCCGAGATGCCAGCCGCTGCCGATGCGGGCGACGCCCTCTCCATCGACTTCGAGTTGCCGGGAATGACGATGACAGACGCGCCCGTAGCAGTGCCCGTCATCGAGGCGCCGGCTGCCGAAGACGGTCTGCTCTCCATCGATTTCGACCTTGGACTACCCGAGACATCAGCCGTCGAAGAGCAGCAGGCTCCCGCGCTTGATCTGTCCGGCATCAGCCTTGATCTGGATTCGCCGGGTGGCTCCGACGGCAGTCAGAGTGCGCAGTGGCAGGAGGTGGCGACCAAGCTCGATCTCGCCAAGGCCTACCAGGACATGGGTGACAAGGATGGTGCCCGTGAACTGCTCAACGAAGTTGTGACAGAAGGCGACGCCACCCAGCAGGATCAGGCCCGCACCATGCTTGATGCCCTCGGCTAGTCTTTTCGTGTTCCCGCAAAAAGAATCGGCGCCGCGGGCGCCGATTCTTTTTGTAGTTGCGGGCCCTGCAATCCTGTTCACGGCGCCCGGGGCGCCCATGGCAAGCTGACAATCACCTATGCGCACCGCCATCGGACTTTCCTACGACGGCAGCCGTTTCGGGGGCTGGCAGTCGCAGCCATCGGGCAACACCATCCAGGACTGCCTGGAGGCCGCCATTGCAGCAATTGCCGGAGAGCCGGTGCGCATTACCGGCGCCGGCCGCACCGATGCAGGCGTGCATGCCCTGGCGCAAGTGGCGCATTTCGATTTTTCGGGAGCGCGGCCGGCCTCGGCCTGGGTGCGTGGCGTCAATTCCGGATTACCCCCGCAGATCGCCGTGCAGTGGGCGGTTCCGGTCGGGGATGGATTCAATGCGCGGTTTTCGGCCTTTGAGCGCAGTTACCGTTATGTCCTGTACAACCGCCCGGAGCGTCCCGGTCTGGGGGCCGGCTATGTCGGCTGGTTCCACCATGAGCTCGACGTGGCGCGCATGCACGAAGCGGCGCAATGTCTGGTCGGTGAGCATGATTTTTCGGCCTTTCGCTCCTCCCAATGCCAGGCCAAGTCTCCGGTCAAGCAGATCAAGCAAGTCACGGTGACGCGCAAGGGGCCCTACGTGCAGTTCGACTTCCGGGCCAATGCCTTCCTGCACCACATGGTCCGCAACATCGTTGGTTGCCTCGTCTATATCGGCAAGGGTAAGCATGCTCCGGGCTGGATGGGCGAACTCCTGCAGGGTAGGGACCGCACGCTGGCCGCGCCGACCTTCGCCGCCGCCGGGCTCTACCTTTCGCGCATTCGTTACGAGCCGCATTGGCACCTGCCGGATTTCATCCGTATGATGCCCTTTGACCCCGATTGCCTGGCACCATGAGAACGCGCATCAAGATTTGCGGTATCACCCGGCTGGAAGACGCCCGTGCGGCCATCGCCAACGGGGTCGATGCGCTCGGCTTCATCTTCTGGGAGCCCAGTCCACGCTACATTGTCCCGGAGTTGGCGCGCTCCCTGGTGGCCGAAGCCGGCCCCTTTGTTGTCACCGTTGGTGTGTTCGTCAACCCCAGCAGCGGCGAGGTTGAGCGTGCGCTCAGAGGGAGCGGCATCTCCATGCTGCAGTTTCACGGCGATGAAAGCCCGGAATTCTGCGCATCCTTCGGCCGGCCTTATCTGAAGGCTTTCAAGCCTGCAAAGGAGGTCGATTTGATAAAATCAGCGTCACGTCATGAGGCCGCCGCCGGCTGGCTGTTTGACGCCTTCGACGACCGACAGGTCGGTGGTACGGGCGAGACTTTCGACTGGAGTCTGGTGCCGCGTCCGCTGGCTCGTCCGCTGGTATTGTCCGGCGGGCTGGACGTGGACAACATCGCAAGGGCGGTGCGTGAAGTGCGCCCGTATGCGGTCGACGTCTCCAGTGGCGTGGAAGTCGCCAAGGGCATCAAGGATGCCGCGAAAATCGCGGCATTCGTTCAAGGAGTACGCAATGCAGATCAATGACCTCCCGTACAACATGCCGGATGCCAAGGGGCATTTCGGTCCCTACGGCGGCGTGTTCGTGTCGGAGACGCTCATCCATGCCCTCGAGGAGCTGAAGGCCGTCTACGCGGAATGCCGCGCCGACCCTGCCTTCATGGCGGAATTCCGCCGTGACCTCAAGCATTACGTCGGCCGGCCCAGTCCTGTCTATCATGCTGAACGCTGGTCATCCTTGCTCGGCGGGGCGCAGATCTACCTCAAGCGCGAAGACCTCAACCACACCGGCGCCCACAAGATCAACAACACCGTTGGCCAGGCCATGGTGGCGCGGCGCATGGGCAAGCCGCGCGTGATTGCCGAAACCGGCGCCGGACAGCATGGCGTGGCAACGGCCACGGTGGCTGCGCGTTACGGCATGGAGTGCGTGGTCTACATGGGCAGCGAGGACGTGAAGCGCCAGGCCGCCAATGTCTACCGCATGAAGCTGCTGGGCGCGACCGTGGTGCCGGTGGAGTCCGGATCGCGCACCCTCAAGGATGCGCTGAACGAAGCCATGCGTGACTGGGTCACCAATGTCTCGAATACGTTCTACATCATCGGCACGGTGGCAGGTCCGCATCCCTATCCGATGATCGTGCGCGACTTCCAGGCGGTGATCGGCGAGGAGTGCCTGGAGCAGATGCCCGAGCTGACCGGACGCCAGCCGGATGCCGTGATCGCCTGCGTCGGCGGCGGCTCCAATGCCATGGGTATCTTCCATCCCTACATCGACCACCACGAGGTGCGCCTGATTGGCGTGGAAGCGGCCGGTGAGGGGCTGTCCACCGGGCGCCACGCCGCCTCGCTGACGCTGGGCAGGCCGGGTGTGCTGCACGGCAATCGCACCTATCTGCTGCAAAATACCGACGGCCAGATCATCGACACGCATTCGATCTCGGCCGGCCTGGATTATCCCGGCGTCGGCCCCGAGCACGCCTGGCTGAAGGACAGCCATCGCGCAGAATACGTCACCATCACCGACGAGGAGGCACTGCGTGCCTTCCATGACCTGTGCCGTTACGAGGGCATCATTCCGGCATTGGAATCGAGCCATGCCCTGGCCCATGCGGCCAAGCTGGCGCCGACCCTGGCCAAAGACAAAATCCTGCTGGTGAATCTCTCGGGCCGTGGCGACAAGGACATGCACACGGTGGCCGAGCATTCCGGCATCCAGTTCTGAGCACCGACCGCCCGCCCGCCCAATTGAAGGCCTCTCTGCACAACCAGGATTTCTTCGCTGGCATCAGCGGGATGGCCGATGCCAGCGTCGATCTGGTGATCGCCGACCCGCCTTACGGCCTGGGCAAGGACTATGGCAATGATTCGGATTGCCTGACCGGCACAGAGTACATCGACTTCAGCCGGCGCTGGATGGAGGCCATCCTGCCCAAGATGAAACCCACGGCCAGCCTGTACGTGTTTCTGTCCTGGCAGCACAGTCCGGAGGTGTTCAGTCTGCTGAAGACGCGCATGCAGATGGTCAACGAGATCATCTGGGACAGGCGCGTGCCCTCCATGGGCGGCAGCACACGGAAGTTTTCCTCGGTGCACGACACCATCGGCTTGTTTGCCCGCAGCCGCAATTACTACTTCCATCTGGACAGCGTGCGCATCCCCTACGATGCCGAGACCAAGAAGGCGCGCAGCCGATCCATCTTCGTCGGCCACAAATGGCTGGAAATGGGTTACAACCCCAAGGATTTGTGGAGCGTGCCGCGCCTGCATGCGCAGGACCCGGAACGTGAGGCCCACCCGACGCAGAAGCCACTCGCGATCGTCGAGCGCATGGTGCTGGCGAGTTGTCCGCCCGGCGGGCTGGTGCTGGATCCCTTCATGGGATCGGGCACGGTGGCCGAAGCCGCGCTCCTGCACGGCCGCAGCGTCGCTGGTTTTGAACTGAATCCCGATTATTTTGAAGTCGCCCGGCAGCGAGTTGCCAGGTTCACCGAGCAAGACGGCCCCGCCACGGCAGGCCGCATACCAGGGAAGGGGCAGGGCGCAGTTTCGGCCTGACACAGCATGTCCAGAATTCAGTCGACATTTGCACGCCTCAAGCTCAGCGGCCGCAAGGCCCTGGTGCCTTTCGTCACTGCCGGTGACCCGTCGCCTGCCATTACCGTTCCCCTGATGCACGCCATGGCCGATGCCGGTGCCGACATCATCGAACTGGGGGTGCCGTTCTCTGATCCCATGGCCGACGGCCCGGTGATACAACGGGCCGGCGAGCGTGCGCTCAGGCAGGGCGTGGGTCTGGCCCAGGTGCTGGCTTTGGTGGCCGAGTTCCGCAAGCGCGATGCGGACACGCCCATCGTCCTCATGGGCTATGCCAATCCCATCGAAGCCATGGGCACCGATACCTTTGCCGGCGCGGCACAGGCGGCGGGCGTCGATGGACTCATCGTGGTGGACTACCCCCCGGAGGAGTCGGAGTCCTTTGCGCAGACGGTAAAGTCCCTCGGCATGGACCTCATCTTCCTGCTCGCCCCCACCTCCACCGATGAGCGTGTCGAGCTGGTGGCCCGGCTGGCCAGCGGCTACATCTACTACGTGTCGCTCAAGGGCATCACCGGTGCCAGCCATTTGGATCTGGACAGCGTGGCGGCCAACATCAGCCGCATCCGTCAGCGCACCGACCTGCCGGTCGGCGTGGGATTCGGCATCCGCGATGGCGCCACCGCACGCGCCATCTGCAGCGTGGCAGACGCGGCCATCATCGGCACGCGCATCATCCAGGAAATCGAGGCCGGCACGGCTGAGGATGCGCCAGCCAGGGTGGCTGCCTTCCTGAAAGACGTGCGCAGCGCCATGGACGGAGGCCAATCATGAGCTGGTTGCAGAAACTGCTGCCGCCGAAGATCAATCGCACTGGCCAGCTCCAGGGGGCCCGCAAGACCGTGCCTGAGGGGCTGTGGAGCAAGTGTGCCTCTTGCGGCGAGGTGCTCTACGCCACCGACCTGGAAAAGAACTTCAATGTCTGCCCCAAGTGTTGCCACCATCATCGCATCGCAGGGCGTACGCGTCTGGATCTGCTGCTTGATCCGGAAGGGCGTTTCGAAATCGGTGCTGAAGTGCTGCCCATCGACAGCCTCAAGTTCAAGGACAGCAAGCGTTACCCGGACCGTCTGACGGAAGCCGCGAACAACTCCGGCGAGACCGAGGCGTTGGTGGTGATACAGGGGGCGATCAAGACCATCCCGGCGGTGGCCGCGGTGCTCGATTTCGACTTCATGGCCGGCACCATGGGTTCGGTGGTGGGGGAGCGCTTCGTGCGCGGCGTGCACGCCTGCCTCGACAACCAGATGGCCTTCATCTGCTTTACCGCCAGCGGCGGGGCCCGCATGCAGGAAGGCATGCTGTCCCTGATGCAGATGGCCAAGACCACGGCGGCGCTGACCAAGCTGTCGCAGCGGCGCCTGCCTTTCATCTCGGTGTTGACCGATCCCACCACCGGGGGCGTCTCGGCAAGCTTTGCCTTCCTCGGCGATGTGGTGCTCGCAGAACCCAGGGCGCTGATCGGTTTTGCCGGGCCGCGAGTGATCGAGCAGACCGTGCGCGAAAAACTTCCCGAAGGTTTCCAGCGTTCGGAATTCCTGCTCGAGAAGGGCGCCATCGACATGATCATCGACCGACGCCAGATGCGTGACAAGCTGGCACAGCTGCTCACGCTGCTGCTCAGGCTGCCGCCGGCGGCTAACTAGAACAAGATCGCCGGGCCCCCGGGCACCGGACAGACATGCCAACAAGAAATCTGCAAGAGTGGCTGGCCTACATCGAGCGCCAGAATCCCAAGACCATCGAACTGGGCCTGGAACGCATTGCGCGTGTGCGCGATGCCATGGCCGCCGCAGGGGGCCGACCGTCCTTTGCCGGGCGCATCATCACGGTGGGCGGCACCAACGGCAAGGGTTCCACCTGCGCCATGCTGGAGGCCATTTTGCTGGCGGCCGGCTACCGCGTCGGCCTTTACACGTCGCCGCACCTGCTGCATTACAACGAGCGCGTTCGCGTCAATGGACAGCCAGCCGCCGACGAGTCGCTCGCCGCCGCATTCGGGCGGGTGGAAGCCGCGCGCGCCGGGATGTCCGATGAGCCGGTGCAGCTCACCTATTTCGAATTCGGCACGCTGGCTGCCTGGGACCTGTTCCTGGATGAAGGCCTGGACGTGCTGATACTGGAAGTGGGCCTGGGCGGGCGGCTGGATGCCGTCAATGCATTCGACAGCGACTGCGCCATCATCACCAGTATCGACATGGACCACATGGATTACCTTGGCGACACGCGTGAAAAGATCGGCGCCGAGAAAGCCGGCATCTTCCGCGCCGGGAGACCTGCCATCGTCGGTGATCCCGCGCCGCCGGCCAGTGTCATCGAACATGCCAGGCGCATCGGCGCTGACCTGCAACTGGCCGGCCGGGATTTCGGTCATCGCGGCGATCGCCAGCAGTGGCAGTTCTGGGGGCGTGCCGGCAAGCGCTCGGCGATGGCCTATCCCGCCCTGCGTGGGGTCAACCAGCTGCTCAATGCCTCTGCAGCCCTGGCGGCGCTCGGTGTGCTGAGGAACGAGCTGCCTGTGGGCATGAACCAGATTCGGCTCGGGCTGGCGACCGTTGAATTGCCCGGGCGCTTCCAGGTGCTGCCGGGCCGGCCAGCGGTGATCCTCGACGTGGCGCACAACCCGCATGCTGCGGCGGTGCTCTCGGAGAACCTCTCCAGCATGGGCTTCTTTCCCGAAACGCATGCCGTATTCGGCATGCTCGCCGACAAGGACATCGGTGGGGTCTGCCGCGTGCTGCACAAGCGCATCGATCACTGGCACTTGACGCCGCTGCCGGGACCGCGCGGCACCAGTGCGGAGGCCCTGGAGAAAATCATCCGCGATAGTGGTGCCGCGGGCACTGTGACCCGTCATGCCAGCCCTCGTGTAGCCTTTGCTGCGGCGCGGGGTAAGGCAGGGGAGGGTGATAGAATCATCGTCTTTGGTTCCTTCATGACCGTCGCTGATGTCATGGCTGCACAGGCCGGAAAGAAGCCGTCGTGATGAACCGTCCCCCTGACCGCAATTGGCGATACTAATTTGGCAGACAGCCAGGATGCTATCGAACTGAGACGCCGTGCGCGGCGGCGCCTGGTGGGCGCAATCGCGCTGGTGGTGTTCATGGTCATCGCCCTGCCTATCGTGCTGGACCGCGAACCCAAGCCGGTGTCGCAGGAACTCACCATCCAGATACCCAGCCAGGATGCCGGCCGGTTCGCCAGCCGTGTCGCGCCACCCGAGCCTCCCCCGGTTGCGCCGGCTGCCGATGGTGGGGCTCCTGCCGCCGGTGCGCCGGCAGCGCCGGTGGCCGTAACGCCTCTGGCTGCACCTGCAGAACCCGCGCAGGCGAGGTCTGACAAGTCCGATAAAGCCGAAGCGACGCCCTCAGCCAGATCCGCAGCGGGGCCGTCCACGGCAGACAAGCCCGAGGCGGCAAGGTCCGAACCGGCTGCACTAAAGCCCAGGCCCGAAGCTGCGCCCGCGCCGTTTGCCAAAAGCGAGAAACCCGCAGCAGCGCCAGCGGCAAAGGAAGTGAAACCTGAGCCGACCAAGGCGGAAGCCCCTAAAGCTGACGGGGCCAAAGCTGAGGCGTCCAAAGCGGAATTGGCCAATGCGGAAGTGCCAAAAGCTGAAGCACCGAAGTCGGAGGCTGTCTATGCCGTGCCGCTTGGCCTGTTCAGCAAGCCCGACA
>CAIPGJ010000042.1 GCA_903864555.1 uncultured Pseudomonadota bacterium
CTGGGCAAAGGCCGGACCGGACATGGCGGCGGCGGCAAGGCAGGTTGAACCTGCGATCAATCCCTGAATTTGCATGAATATCCCCTGCTGGTCGGATGGGAGCGGCTGGCATTACAAGGCAACCGGGGAATTGCGGTCCGACCGGGATGCATTGTGCTGCCTTCGATGATGGTGGTGATTCTACTGCGACCCCATCACTCCGGCTGGATGCCTGCCGCCTTGAGCAGTGCGGTCATGCGCGGCACCTCATTTCTCACCACGGCATCGGTTTCATCGGGCGAGGTGAACAACGCCCGTCCACCCTCTTCGTTGCGCCTGAGGATCTCCGGATCCTTCACCGTTTCCGAAATGTGGGTATGGAGCGCATTGATCACCGGTCGCGGCGTGGCGCTCGGTGCGAAATAGCCCGACCAGAAATTCATGTGCGTTCCCGGATGGATCTCGCTCATGGTCGGGGTGTTGGGCAGGCTGGCCACGCGATCGGTGGTGTACAGCGCCACGATGTGGCCCTGCCCCGACTTGAGCGTAGGCAGCGCGACATTGAGCGAGGCCACGATGGCCCCGAGTCGCCCACCCCACAGGTCGGTGAGCAGCCGCCCCGCATCAACATAGGGGACGTAGGTATGGGTGAGCTTGCCGGCCATGGCCATCATGGTATTCAGGGCCTGGTAGGTGGCGCTTTGCGAGCCCACCGGAAACTGCTCCGGGTTGCGCCGCATGCGCTCCAGGAACTGCGTGGCGCCAAGGTTGCGGTACTCGCCGCGCGTCAGCAGCAGGGCATAGGATTCGGTAAACAGCGTGATGCCGGAAAAATCCCTGACCGGATCGAAGGGCAGCGACTTCACCAGCGCAGGCGCGGTGGCGATGGAACTGGCCGAACCATAGAGGATGGTGTAGCCGTCCGGCCTGGATTTGGCTACATAGGCTGGCCCGATGGTGGCGCCACCGCCGGTGCGGTTCTCGATCAGCACCGGTTGCCCGAAGCGGGGCTGCATCTTCATGGCCAGCAATCGGGCGCTGGCATCCGATGAAGAACCCGGCCCGAAGGGCACCACGATGGTGAGCGCCTTCGGAGGAAAGCGGTCCTGGGCCACCGCGATCGAGGCCATCCCCATCACAGTCGCCGTCATGCACCACAGCAGCATTGCCCTGCGCGCCCTGCTGCCTGCCTGCACCTCATCTGACTTCTTCATGGCAACCTCCCCCCGGGAAAATACGCCAGCCAACCGTCAGCCTCCCTCACGCCCGATACGCGCCAGCGCCTGCCTGCCCTGCTGTAACCGGGCTCATTTGCGAGCGCTGAAATGCACTTCCTCGGTCGAGGCCGAGGCCAGGCTGATGGCATCGATGAAGCGGTGCAGGTCTACCGCCAGCTCGAAGTCGGGCAGTTGCGCCCCGCCATCCTGACTGCCCTCTGCCCGGATGGCCCTGGCGAATGCGCAATACATTTCACCGACGTTGTAGGCATTGCCCTGCGGCAGCCCCGGCGGCACATGGATGAAGTGTGGCGGCACCGGCATGGCCTGCAGCTGGTTGCCGCGCTGGGCGCCATGCAGGGTGACTTCGCACAGCTGCGGGGAATCTTCGGCGGTGGCCACCAGCGTGCCCTCGCGGCCATAGAGTTCCATGCGATAGCCGCTGCCCGCCCAGGGCACGGCCGCCACATGCGAGGACACCACCGCGCCACCGGCAAGATGCCCGCACACCGTGATGTTGTCCGGGGAGGTGACATCGAGCATGCGCCGGGTGTCGGTCTCGTACCACTGGCGCACCTGGGTGGTGACGGCGCTGGACAGCCGGTCGAATTCCCCGGCGACAAAACGCAGCGCATCCAGCGTGTGGCCGTTGGCGATGGTCAGGGTGTGGGCGCCGAGGGTGACGTCACGCTGCCAGGTGCGCCCGGAAGTGCGCGCCAGCACGCCCTCGCGCATCAGCCCGACCCGGCAGGCGACCAGCTCGCCGATGTGGCCGGTTGCGAGCAGTTCCTTCATGTAGCACAGCACCGGGCTCACCCGCGATTGCAGGCCCACGGCAGTGCGCACACCCCTCGCGCGCGCCAGCGCCGCCAGTTCCTCCGCTTCCGCGGTGGTGCGGCCCAGTGGCCATTCGGTGTAGACATGCTTGCCGGCTTCAATGGCGGCCCTGGTGGGCTCGTAGTGTGAAGGTACCCGCACCACCACGGCAACCGCATCGATCTCGGGCGACGCCGCCATGGCACGAAAATCATGAAAGGCGAGCCTGGCGCCGTATTGTTGCCGCGCCGCCTCGGCGCTGTCCGGCTTGGTGGTGCACACCGCGGTGAGCTCGAAATCCGCGCTGTGGGGCAGCGCCGCCAGATGCGAGCGCGCCGCCCAGATGGAACCGGTACTGGCACCCACCACACCCAATCGTATCTTGCCTGCCATCATCCTTCTCCTTGCCGGTTGCCGATGCGGGAATC
>CAIPGJ010000043.1 GCA_903864555.1 uncultured Pseudomonadota bacterium
GCCTGGCGCCTGGTCCCAACCCGTTGCAACGCGCTTGCCTGAACCGGTGCCCCCGGTTCGACTTCGGGCCCCGATGCCAGGAACTCACCGCCCAGGAAGCCATGGGTGGCAAACAGGACAAAGCGCGCCGACTTCAGGCTGGCCAGCTTGGCGGTGCGCTCCTGCGCATCCGCGCCGATGTAAAGCTCGCTCTTCCCGCCCAGCACCTGGGCTATCTCCCTGGCCTCATCGGCGGTTTCGCGCAGGCGCGGAATCACCGGTTGGCCATCCCGGCTCCTGGGCACGCTGCCCCCGAGTGCATCCAGGGAAGCCCGGGTTTCGGTGGAGAACTGCTTCAGTGTCCCCGCCACCGGCGCAAATTCCGGATCGGCAAAAGCGATCAGAGAATAGGCTCGCTCGCCACCCGCCTTCGGATACAACCGCTGCGAAGTCAGGGCAGAAAGGCTGGGCAGATAAGCCATGCGGTAGTTGCCGCCCAGATATTGCGGCACGGCATATTCACCAAGGAAGGGGCGCGCCTTGTCACCATCGGAGGCACTGCGGAGTGAGCGGAAACGCGCCTGCTCGGCCGCGGTCCAGTGCGTCACCAGAAACTCCAGCGGGATGGTGTGCAGCGGGCCGTCGCCGATGACAATGAGCTTGTCATTGCCGACCAGCACGTCGGCCACCGGTGCCACCAGATCCTGATGCAAGGAATGCAGCACCGCAGGATCGATTTCACGCAGGAACAGTACTGACTCGCCCGATGTCACCTTGTCTATGGACCGCCGGATGCCATGCACGCGCCGGGCGATGTCATCACGCCGTGCCGTGCTGACCACCATCTTCAGGCGCTCGCGGGTGATGGCGAAGATCACGGTTTCTTGCGGCAGCAGCACAAAGGTCAGCAAGGCCTCCCTCGGGCGCAACAGTTTTGCCTGCAGGTCCTCCACGGTCACCGGTCGCGGATTGGTGAGCTCCATGAAGCGCGGATAGCGCGCCAGCAGTTGATCTTCCACCACGCGCAGCTCGCGGTTGGCACCGTCGATCTGACCGGAAAGATCCTTGCGCCGGGCATCGACATTGGCCTGTCCCGGCGATAGCGTGACCAGAGCCTGGCGCAGGCCGTCCAGGCGGCCATGCAACACCTCGCGACGATCGCGCAACAACTGGAAGGCGGGGTCACTGGAGAAGCGCTCGACGTCGGCAATCCGCATCAGTTCCGTGAACACGCGGCTCTGGTTTCGCGAAGCCACTTCCAGGATCTGCCTGTCGAAGCCTGCCTGCGGGCTGGTTCGATGCAATTGCAGCATCAAGCGTATGGTTTCCAGGTAGATGTTGCTGTACTGCCCGAGGAAGGCCTGGCGGGTGTCCTCGGACAAGCCGCGTGTGCGCACATAGAGCCGGTCCAGCGTGTCGATGGCTTCCCGGTAATAGGGCAGCGCCTCGCGGTAGCGTCCGCGCTTGGCCAGTGCAAACCCGAGGCGGCTGCTGTTGAGCAGCAGTGTGCGCGGATTGCCGGCGCGGCGTGAAGTTTCGACCGCACGCAGGTAAGCCTGTTCGGACTCGACGATCTTGCCCTGCCGGTCCAGTGACACAGCCAGAGTCGTCAGGGTGGCGGCGGTATCCGGATGCAGCGGACCGAGGGCCTTGTCCAGTATATCCAGCGCACGCCGCTGCAATGGCTCGGACTCGGTGTACTTGCCCTGCTGGTCCAGCATCGCAGCCAGGTTGTTCAGCGTGTTGGCCATTGCCGGATGTGCGGCGCCCAGGGAGCGTTCCTGGATGGCGAGGGCGCGGCGATACAGTCCTTCGACCTCGCTGATGGCCTGGATGCGCTCACCGGCCTGCGCCCGCGCCCGCTGCTCCGCTCCTGACGAGCGCTGATCCTTGCCCTGCTCGAACAGCACATTGGCCAGATTGTTCAGGCTGGTGGCGGTATCGGGATGGGCTGCCCCGAGCACCTTTTCGCGTATGCTCAAGGCGCGGCGATGTGCTGCCTCGGCCTCGGAAAACTTGCCCTGCAGGTAACGCACGTTGCCCAGGTTGGACCAACCGGTGGCGGTCAGCGGGTCCTCCTGCCCCAGGGTGCGTTGATAGATGGCCAGCACCCGGTCATGTAGCGTCTCCGCCTGCCCCAGGTCGCCTTGGGATGCCAGTGCCTCCGCCCGTGCCAGCAACTGACGCGGGTCATCCTCTGCGCCGGGTTTGGCAGCCGGCGCGGCTGCCACCAATGCCGCCCCCGCGCCGAACTTGCCCTGACTGTCCAGCACCCGTCCCAGGTTGGACAGAGTGGTGGCGGTATCGGCGTGATTCACCCCGAGCGATTTCTCGAGGATGCGGTAGGCGCGGCGCAGCAACAATTCGGCGCCGGCGTAATCGCCCTGGCGCTCCAGCACCAGGGCGAGGTTGTTCAGGGCCGCCGCGGTATTGACCGAATCCTCGCCGGATCGACGCTCATACAGGCCCAGTGATTCCCGAAAGCTGGATTCCGCCTCTGGATATCGCCCCTGCTTGAGCAGGCTGCCCCCGAGTATGGCCAGACTGCCAGCCATGTTGGCGTGCTCCACACCGAACACCCGCCTCGCCTCCTCCACGAGTTCACGGGCAGTCAGCTCGGAGGCGCCAAAGTCACCTTTTGCGAGTTGATCCTCGGCCCGGTCGGCCAGTTGCTGCCACTGGCGGTCGTCGATGCGAGACGGGCTGGGAGCAGACTGCGTGGTTGCCGGTTTGACGGCGGGTTTGACCGCAGGTGGTTTGACCGGACGTTGCGGCGCTGTCTGTGCTTGTACCGGTACCGCAGACAAGGAGAGCAGCATTGCCACAATCACAGCCAGCCGCCAGGTCAGGCAAGGACGACCCCACGCCTTCCGGGGGGCATTTCGGATCAATGGGAGCATGGCAGTGCGCGTCATGATGTCGCGCGATTATAAGCGCCAAGTTCCTGCATGGGAGATGCAAGCAATTGATCCGCTAGCAA
>CAIPGJ010000044.1 GCA_903864555.1 uncultured Pseudomonadota bacterium
CCGGCGGGGGTGCCTGCGGCCGTGCTTAACCGGCTGTCGGCGGAATCGGCGAAGTATGCGAAAGACCCGGCCATCCTGGCCCAGTTCGCCTCCGATGGCACGGTGCTGGTGGGCAGCACGCCGGCAGAGTTCAACAAGGTGCTGGTGTCGGAGGTGACGCGCTGGCGCCGGCTGGTCAACGAGTTCGGCATCCAGCCGGAGCTTGATTAGCCGGTGACTCGAAGCAATCCTGCTGGTGGGAGATCCTGCTCCAGATTTTTCGCAGGAAAGCCGGGGCCGCCTCGGCCTGTTCGATGATCTTTACAATGCTTCAAGACCTTTCTTTCTGTTGCTCGCTAAGCTTGGAAGATGATGTCAGATGACGTCAATCAATTCCCGGGGTCAGTGTTGCCGTGACCGGGGCTCCCACCGACACGCTGCTGGTGTCTCCAGGACTTTCTGGGTTTCCAGTGACGTTCCTTGAGCAGGTGATTCCATGGCGCACTACGAGCGCGTGTCTGGCCCGGAATCGAATTTCTTGAGTGCGTAGCCGACGCCTCTGAAGCTGGTGATCAGGTTATTGTCCTTGCACAGGTGCTGAAGTTTTTTCCGCAGGTGGCACATGTGGACATCCAGGGGTCGTTTTGCAAGGGACCGGTCGCGGCCGGATATCTCCCTCGACAGCAGGTTTCGTTCGACGACCTTGCCCGGGCTTCCAGACAGGACGACGAGTATCTGCAGTTCCCTCTCTGTGAACCGAACAATCCTTCCGGAGTGACTCACGCCTGAGCGTGACCATAAGTCAATCCTGAATTGTCCCAGCCATAATTCCTCCCTGGCCTGAACAGGCGTTTTTGCGCCAGCCCGCCGCAAGGCATTGTGCAGCCGG
The DNA here is from genome assembly GCA_903864555.1 of uncultured Pseudomonadota bacterium. The sequence goes on from CAIPGJ010000044.1 coordinate 869, forward strand.
GCCAGCAAGACTGGCGGCTGGAAGGGCTTGGTCACATAATCATCCGCGCCAAGATTGAGTCCGGTTGTGATGCTGTCCGTGGAGGCCACGCCAGAGAGCATGACGACAGGCAGATTCGATCTTGTTCGTATTGCTTTGGCTATCGACATGCCGTCTTCGCCCGGAAGCAGGATGTCGAGGAGCACCAGGTCTATGGCCTGCTTTTCCACTGCGTTGAGCAGATCGGCGCCACAGGATGCGTGCCAGACTCGAAAATCCTGCTTGAGGGTGCGGTTAAGCAGTGTGCGCATGGCGGGCACGTCTTCAAGAACGCCCACGCAATGGACTGTGCGACGTCGGGATGGGCTAGACGACCGAGTTGTGATTGAGGATGGCATGTTTTTCATTTTATTAATTAATGCGCTAAAAATAAAACAAAATTATCATTTACTGATGATTTTTTCCGAATCGATAGCAGGGCAAGGTTTCATTTGGCAATCCTGGTTCGCCTTGCCAATGACAAACCAATAATCGGTATTTCGTGTTTCTCAGGAATGGAGCCCCAGTGACAAAGTCCATAAAGACCATTCGTGGAAAAAAGGCAGCAAACCGCAATGACAATGGGATGCCAGGAAATACCCTTTCCCGGGCCGTTTTGCGGGCAGGTGCTCCTCGCGGCCAATCCGTGGCACGCGTTGAAGCCGTGGCCAGCCTGAGCAGTGGGCTATCGCATGAATTGAATAACGTTCTGACCATCGCGCTCGGGAACCTCAGCTTCTTGCGAGCGCACCTGAGGGGCTCCGAATCCCGCGCGATGCTCGATGATGCGCTCGCATCCATTGACGAGGCCGTCCGGATATCGGGAAAGCTTGACGCGATTGGCAATCAGGATGGCTTGAGCCTGAGGCCGGTGGATGTGTCCGCGTTTGTTGCCCGCTACGCTGCGTCGGCCAGATGGCCTGCCGGGGAGGCGGTCAGCATTGTTGTTCGGAGCAAAGGCCGGTTCGGTCCGGTTCTGGTCGACCCACGCTACCTGGAACAGGCTCTGGATGCATTACTGCAAGGCTTTCCGGAAGACAAGGCATCGCCTGCGATCGTGACGATCGAGCTGGGTCCAGGTGACTGTGGTGGGACGGCCACGGGTGGTTGTCAAGCCGTGTCGATTTGCATTCATGATTCCAGGGATCGTTTGTGCCAGCCGGCAAGGTCGCAACGACCAGGCGAGACAGATCCCCTGGTCAATGAGTGTCCCTGGCCGGACATCGGCATGTGGTTCGTGCGTCAGATCGCACTGGCCTGCGGCGGAAGCTTTAGCACCGTGATCGGGGAACGCGACAAGCCTTGTGTTTGCATCACGCTCCCCTGTCTCTGACCTGACGTTGCCGATGGCACCCCGGGGCGTCCGAGGCTGATCCCTGGTCAGCAACTCAGGCCTTGCCGAAGGCGCCCTTGCCTTTCAGTTCGGCGATCTGCGCATCACTCAGTCCCAGCATGTCCTTCATCACCTGGGCGGTGTGCTCGCCCAGGCGCGGTGAGGGCGTGCGCACGCCGCCGGGAGTTTCCGACAGGCGCACCATGACATTGCCCATGGTCACCTTGCCGACGCTGGGGTGCTCCATGGTGACCAGCGAGTTGCGCGCCTTCACCTGCGGATGGTCGGGGATCTGCGAGAGCTTGTTCACCTGGCCTACCGGCACGCCGGCCTTCACCAGGATGGGCTCCCATTCCTCGTAGGCCTTGGTGAGAAAGACCTGCTGCAGCTTCTCCAGCAGCGCCGGGCGGTTCTTGTTGCGGTCGGCATTGGTGCGGTAATGCGGATCGTCGGTGAGTTCGGGGCAGCCCATGGCCGGGCAGAAGGCCTTCCACAGCTTGTCGCTGCCCACGGCGATGGCCAGGTCACCCGTCTTCGTGCGGAAGGTCTGGTAGGGCAGCAGTGCCTTGTAGGCGGTGCCCATGGGCTCGGGGACGGCGCCGCTGTTGACGTAGCTGGTGATGGCACTGCCCAGCAGGCCGATCTGGCCTTCCATCATGGACACATCCACCACCTGGCCCTGGCCGGTCTTTTCCTTCACGCGCAGGGCCAGCATGATGCCGTAGGCGGCGTTCATGCCGGCGGTGAGGTCGGCGATGGACACGCCGGCGCGCACGCCGCGGCTGTCGGGTTCGCCGGTGACGCTGATCATGCCGCTCTCGGCCTGCAGGATCAGGTCCATGGCCGGACGCTCGCGGTAGGGGCCGGTGAGGCCGAAGCCGGATATCGAGCAGTAGATGATGCCGGGGTTGGCCTTCTTGCCCACTTCATAGCCCAGGCCCAGCTTGTCCAGCGTGCCGACGCGGAAGTTCTCCAGCACGATGTCGGCTTTGGCCACCAGGTCGAGGAAGAGTTGCTTGCCGGTCTCGGACTTGAGGTCGAGCACGATGCCCTGCTTGTTCCGATGCACGCCGACGAAGTACTCGGTTTCGCCGCCGGGCATCACCGTGCCCCAGCCGCGCGCGATGTCGCCCGATCCCGGCGGCTCGATCTTGATCACCTGCGCGCCG
>CAIPGJ010000045.1 GCA_903864555.1 uncultured Pseudomonadota bacterium
CCTCGGCCGGCAATGGCTCGTCCAATCACCTGGCCACCGAGCTTTTCAACATGATGGCCGGCACGCAAATCAGGCACATTCCCTACAAGGGCACGGGACAGGCCGTAACCGACGTCATGGCGGGGCAGGTGCAGTTGACCCTGAACACGCCGCTGCCGGTGGTGGCCATGGTGAAGTCCGGCAAGCTCAAGCCCATCGCCATGTCAGGCGAGAAGCGGCTGGCTTCTCTGCCGTCGGTGCCCACCTTCAATGAAGCCGGGTTGCCCGGATTCGAGGCCAAGAACTGGCACGGCGTCATCGGCCCCGCCGGCATTCCGCGCGATATCGTCAACAAGCTCTCGGCGGAGCTGGGCAGGATCATGGTCGGCGCCGATGTCACCGAGAAGATCATGGCCCAGGGCATAGAGCCCTTTGTCACCAATGCGGATCAGTTCCTTGCCTTGATGTTGGCCGACTCCGCCAAGTGGGCCAAGGTGATCAAGGCGGCCAATATCAAGATGGACTGAGCTGCTACGGCAGGTAAGGCACCCGGCTGGTCTGCCCCAGCTGGCTGCGCAGCACTTCCTGCGCGTCCTCGACGAACTCCTCCATCATCTGGCGCGTTTCGCGCGGGTCGATGATGTCCACCTGACCGGCATGCGCGGTGCGAAAGGGCGAGGCCAGCTCGCCCAGGCGGGTTTCGATTTCGGCGCGCTTGGCATCCGGGTCGGGCGCCGCGGCAATTTCCGCGCGATAGGCGGCCGACACGCCGCCTGAAATGTGCATGGAGCCCCAGTGGCCCGAGGGCCAGGCGTAGCGGCGGTACATGGTGTTGTTGCCGCCGCGGTGGTTGAGGCCGCCGGCCACGCCATAGACCTGGCGCATGACGAAGGTGAGATAGGGCACTTGCGACAGGTTGAGGATGCCCAGCGCGCGCGCGCCCTGGCGGATGATGCCGTCCCGCTCGGACTGTTCACCGACCATGAAGCCCGGTTCGTCGCAGAAATAGACGATGGGCAGGTGGAAGGTGTCGCAGATGGACAGGAAGCGCCCGACCTTGTCGGAGGCGGCCACGTCGAGCGCACCGCCGAGGAACATGCAGTTGTTGGCCATCACCCCGACCGGATAGCCGTTCACGCGCGCGAAACCGGTGATGCGCGAGCGCCCGTAGAGCGGCTGGATCTCGAAGAAGGAATCGAGGTCCAGCACCAGCTGCAGCAGCCGGCGCACGTTGTAGACCTTGCGCTGATTGTGCGGGATGAGCGAGAGCAGCTCCTGCTGCGGCGCCACCGGTGGCGGCGCCGGCTCGGTGCGCGGCGGCATCTGCCAGACGTTCGGCGGCAGGTAGGAGAGGAAGCGCTTGATCTGCGCCAGCGCATCGGCTTCGTTCTCGGCGACATTGGCCACCACGCCGGAGTGCTTCACATGCACGTCCACCCCGCCCAGCGCCTCCTTGTCGATGTCCACACCCATGCTCGCCTTGACCACCGGCGGGCCGCCGGCAAACAGCTGGCTGGTGCCCTTTACCATGACGTTGAAGTGGCAGAACACGCCGTAGATTGCGGGCAGCCCGGCGGTCGAGCCGAGGATGGCGCTGACGCAGGGCACGCGCTGCAGCACGTCGAATTCCATGGTGCGGTCGGCGGTGGAGAGGTAGGTGCGGCCGATCTTCTCGAAGGTGCGCACGCTGCCGCCGGCCGCATCGAGCAAGCGGATGAAGGGGATGCGGTTGGTGTAGGCCTGCTTGAGCGCCCACAGGCCCTTGTCGGCCACCGAGCCGTCGGCGGCGCCGCCGCGGATGGTGAAGTCCCCGCCCAGCACCATGGCCTTGCGGCCGTTGATGCTGACGTAGCCGGTGACCGAATTGGCCGGCGTGAGCTTCTTCAGCGCATTGCCCTCCCATTCCGGCGTACCGGCGATGGTGCCGCCTTCGCGGAAGCTGCCCGGGTCGGCCAGCAGGTCGATGCGCTCGCGCACCGTGAGCTTGCCACGGCCCTTGTGGAAGGCCACGGCATCGGGCCCGCCCATCTCCCTGGCCATGGCGATGCGGTGGTTCAGTTCATCGACTTCGGCTTGCCAGCTCATGACGGTTTCCTCTTGGTGTTTCGTTGTATTGACACGATCAGGTCTCGATGCGGTTGATGCGCGCCTCGACCATCACCTTGTTGTCTTTCGCCAGGCAGATGGCCTGCCAGCGGTCATTCGTTTCCTCGACCATCACCGAGAAGCGCTCATCCCAGAAGATGGGGCGCAGGAAGTAGATTTCCACGTCCAGTATGCGCGGCCGGAAGTGCCGCCAGATTTCCGCGCTGAGGTAGCGCACGCTCTGGCTGCCGCCCATGATGGGGGCGCGATAGCCGCTGCGCCTGGCCACCTCCGGGTCGAAGTGCAGGGCGTTGCCCGGCTTGGAGAAGGCGGTGACCTGTTCCGGCGTGAGCGTGAAGCGCGCCACTTCCTTCAAGCCTTCGAGTGACTTGATTACCGGCTCGGGTTTGCTGCCGGTGCCGCGCACCGCAGCCTTGGCTGGATCGGGGCGCAGCGATTTGCGGAATGAACTGAGGGCGCGCTCGCCGTCGGCGCCCGAGAACCAGCACTCGCTGGTGGCGACGGTGCCGCGCGGCACCGCTTCCACGCCGAGGATGCCGCCGTTCACGGTGAGCGGTTCGCCCAGACGGATCTGGCGGTGCTGGATCAGCTTTTGCTGCATGTTCACCGCGCCATTGGAGCTCACGCCATTGCGCACGCCTTCGCGGATGGCCATGGTGATGAACACCACCGGATCGATCATGCCCTGGTAGATCGCCGGGTCGATGCCGCAGATGCTGAGCAGCCTGTCCTGCTCGGCTGCCTCCACGCTGAGCACGCGCTCCGGATAACGCAGTCCGGCGTAGGGCTCGATGAACCTCACCTCGGGGGTGTCAGCCATGCTTTCCTCCTGGTCCCGCCTATCTGTTTCGGGGTGGCCGGGGCGTGTCTTCTTGGTGCCCTTGTGTTTCGGGCTGCCTTGCACGCGGTGTCGGCGCTCGGGGGATGATAGCGCAGGCCATTGGCACCGGGCATCGGGTGCGGGGATGGCTGTGCCTGTGTGCCGCTATGCGAACGCGGCAGGCAGCGTGCAGAGGAAAGAGAGGCACTCGATCGCATTGCCCTTGGGGTGATGCCCCCCGCAGCGGATCAGCGAACCTTACTTCGCCTTCAGGCCTGGCTACCCGAGACAGGCCGCACCAGCGCCGCCACCGTTTGCACCGCGCGCACCGGTTCCTCGAACACGAGGAAGCCGGCGGCCTCCATGCTGGCGCGGTTGTTCGGGCTGTAGCCGCCGCACAGCACGAAGAGTTTGTGCGGGTGCTGCCGGCGCGCCTCCAGCAGCGCATCGCGGAACCCGAGGAAGTGGCTGTCCACCTTGCCCAGCTGCAGCAGGAAGATGAATACGGTGTCCACCTCGTCCTGGGCGGCCACCAGCGCCAGGATGCGGTTGAACAGGCCCATGTCGTTGATGATCTGGGCCGTCACGTCGTAGGGGTTGAAGGGCGAGGAGAAGGGGATCAGCACCTTGATCTGCTGCTGCACCGCGGCCGGGGGCGTCGGCAGTTGCAGTCCGGCGCGCGCGGCGGCATCGGCCATCAGCACGCCCACCCCGCCGGAAATCGAAATGCTCGCAATGCGCGGGCTGCGCGGGAACACGCCATTGGCAAAGGCGTAGGCCGTGTCTACCTGCTGCTCCATGGACTGCATGCGCAGCGTCCCGGTCTCGTGGAACAGGCGCGCGTAGGCCGCCTCATCGCCGGCATCAGAGCCGGTGTGCGCAGTGATGGCCTGCATGCCTTCGGGGGAACTGCCCGGCTTCAACATGAGCACGGGCTTGCCGCGGCTGGCCGCTTTCAGCAGCGCGGCGCGCAGCCTGTCCATGTCCTTGCAGCCTTCCAGGTAGGCCATGATGGGGCCGGTGTCGGGCTCATCGGCCAGCCATTCGATGCAGCGTGCCACATCGATGTCGGCTTCATTGCCGGTGCTCACCCATTTGTCCAGGCCGATGCCGCGTTCCATGGCCAGGGCCGCACTGTAGGCCCCCACGGCGCCGCTCTGGCTCACCATGGAGACCCGGCCGGGCTTCGGCCAGTTGTTCTCCAGCACCGTCGAGAAGGTCAGCATCACCCCGGCGCTGATGTTCATGAAGCCCAGGCAGTTGGGCCCCAGCAGCAGCACGCCGGCGGCGCGGCAGCGATCGCGCATGCGGTCCTGCTGTTCGCGCCCGGCGGCGCTCACTTCGGCAAAGCCGGCGCTGAACATGGCGATGGCACGCACGCCCTTGGCGATGCAATCCTCCACCGCCTGCACCGCCGCATCCGCAGGCAGCGCGATCAGGGCGAGGTCCACGTGGCCGGGAATGTCGGCCACGCTGGCATAGGCACGCAGGCCCTGCAGTGTGCCGCCCCGCGGGTTGACCGGATACAGCGCGCCCGTGTAGCCGGCCCGCAGGGTGTAGTCGATGGGGCGCCCGCCGATGCGCGTGGCGTCGGAGGATGCACCGATCACCGCGATGGAGCGCGGCCGGAACAGCGCATCGGCTGCGCTGACCGTGGCCGGCGTGGCCGGCGTGGCTGTGGCGGGTGGGGTGTCATGCATGGTGTCGACTTCCTGTGCAGCTATTCGGAGAAATTCATGTTGATGTCTTTGGCCACCTTGCGCCAGCGGGCCGCTTCTTCTTCGTAGATCTGGCGGAAGCGCTCCGGGCTGGTGCCCACGAGGATGGTGCCATCGTCTTCGAGTTTGCGCTGCACGTCGACGGACTTCGCCACTCTGGCCAGTTCGTGCAGGGGACGTTTCATGATGCCCCCGCTTGCGGTGTCGTCGGGCTCGCGGCCCGATCTCATTGCGTTCCGGACAGTGCCTTACCGTTCGATGCGGTTGATGCGGGCTTCCACCATCACCTTGCCGTCCCGGGCCAGACAGATGGCGCCCCACTGGTCGCTGCGTTCCTCGACCATCACGGTGAAAGTGTCGTCCCAGAAGATGGGTCGCAGGAAGAAGATATCCAGGTCCAGTTGCCGCGGTTTGAAATGGCGCCAGATCTCCGCGCTGAGGTAGCGCATGCCCTGGCTGCCGCCCATGATGGGGGCGCGATAGCCGCTTTTCTTCGCCACTTCCGGATCGGTGTGCACCGGATTGTTCGGGCCGGTGAAGGCGGTGACGCATTCGGGCGTGAGCGTGATGCGGTTTACTTCCTTCAGCACGCTGATGTCCTGGATCACCGGCACCGGCTTGTGCCCGGTGCCGCGCACAGCGGCCTTGGCCGGGTCCGGGCGCAGCGATTTGCGCGTGGAGGTGATGGCGCGCGTGCCGTCGGCACCGGCAAACCAGGTCTCGCTGAAGGCCACGCGGCCGCGCGGCACCTCGTCCACTCTGAGGATGCCACCGCCCACGGTGATTTCCTCGCCGAGCGACAGCGGCCGGTGCATGGTGATGGTCTGGGCCATGTTCACCGCGCCATTGGCGCTTATGCCATTGCGCACACCCTCGAGTATGGCCAGGGTGATGAAGGCGATGGGGTCGATCTCCTCGCCGAAGATGGCCG
>CAIPGJ010000046.1 GCA_903864555.1 uncultured Pseudomonadota bacterium
CAGCAGTTGTCTGTCAGGAAGGCCACCAGCGCATTCATCACACCAAACTCGGCGCTGTAGATCAGTGATCGACCGTCGCGACGGCAGGCCAGCAGGCCGGCGTGCTTGAGTTGCGCCAGGTGGAAAGACAGCGTTGCGGCCGGCAGCGCCATGCGGCCGGCGATGGCGCCGGCAGGCATGCCCGCCGGACCGGCTTCGACCAGCAACCTGAAGATGTCGAGACGGGATTGCTGTGCCAGCGCCTCCAGGGCAAGCACCGCATCACGGGTCTGCAGGGTGGATGTCGGCATGGCTGTCATTTTCATATTTCCAATATTATGGAAATAATTGCAGGCCGTCAAATCCGGCAGACGGCGGACTGTCATATTTCCTTAACCTGATGGCGTCATAGTCAATGGTTTTACTGAGGATCAGACGATGCGACTGTCCCACCTTGCACTGCTCGGCGCGCTGATGGCCACTCCCGCCGTTGCAGCAGCCCAGTCATTCAGTTTCGTGGCCATGGGCGATGCGCCCTACCAGCTGCCGGCCGGCATCGGCCAGTTCGAACGCCTGATCGAGCGGATCAATACCCAGCAGCCGGCCTTCAGCCTGCACGTTGGCGACATCAAGAGTGGCAGCACCCGCTGCGATGACGCCCATTTCGAGCTGATCCAGGGCCTGTTCGCGAAGCTCCGGCAGCCCATGGTGTACACGCCGGGGGATAACGAGTGGACCGACTGCCATCGACCGGACAATGGCGGATACGACCCACTGGAACGACTGGCGAAACTGCGCGCGATGTTCTTCGCCAGCCCGGACCGCAGCCACGGCCAGCAAGCCATGAAACTGGAGTCGCAGGGTAGCGATCCGAAGTTCGCGAAATTCGTGGAAAACGCCCGCTGGGAGAAAAACGGCGTGCACTTTGCCAGCGTGCATGTGGTCGGCAGCAACAACAATCTGCAGCGCAATCCGGCCGCCATCGGCGAATACATCGAGCGCAATGCCGCCAACATTGCCTGGATCAACAGCAGTTTCGCCCAGGCCATGCAAAGTGGCGCCAAAGCCGTGGTCATCGCCTTCCAGGCTGATCCCTGGTTCAACCTGCCGGATGCCCGGGAAGATCAGCGATCCGGTTTCAGCGACACCATTCAGGCCCTGAAGACCAATGTCGCCCGCTTCGGCAAACCCGTGCTCATCGTCCACGGCGACCAGCACCGACTGCTCATCGACAAGCCCTTGCAGGTGGCCGGCCGCACCCTGCACAACGCCACCCGCCTCATGGTCTACGGTGACCGCGACGTGCATGGCGTGCTGGTGAGTGTCGATCCGGCCGATCCGGACGTGTTCAGTTTTCGCTCCATGACCGTCACGGCGAACCTGCCGGCACCACCGAAGTAAGGGCAAACAGCAAGGGCGGTGCATCGCCCTCTGCAATCTGCACTGCGCGCCTTCTTCGCTGACATATTCCCGTCACATTGCCTGTCTAGGATGCCGAAATGGTCGATCAAACACAACACATCTCCAAGCAATTCGACGCCGAGCTGGAATACATACGCAGCCAGGTCCTGACCATGGGTGATCTGGTGCAGCGCCAGTTGCTGATGGCCATGGAAAGCATGAACAGGGGTGACACCAGCCTGGCTGAACGCGTCATTGAGATGGAGCACGAAGTCAATGCCATGGAAGTCTCCATTGACGAGCTGTCCACCACCGTAATCGCCAAACGTCAGCCGGCCTCCAATGACCTCAGGCTGCTGATGATGGTGTTCAAGACCCTCACGGACCTGGAGCGCATCGGCGACGAAGCCAAGAAGATTGCGTTCACCGTCCGCAAATGGAACGAGAAGGCGCAGCATCTGCCACCCCGGATCCCGGAGATTTCGGTGATTGCAGAGCTTGCCGCTGAAATGCTGGGCAGCGCCCTGGCCATGTTCAGGGACCTCGACGTGGGAGCGGCAGGGCGGATCGAACGCCAGGACCTGGAGCTCGACGCCCATTTCCGCGGCATATTGCGCCAGCTCCTCACCTACATGATCGAGGACCCGCGGACGATATCCACCAGCATCAATGTCATCTTCGTGGCCAAATCCATCGAGCGCATCGGCGACCACTCGAAGAACATCTCCGAGTATGTGGTGTACATGATCAAGGGCAAGGATGTCCGGCACGTCTCCATCGAGGAAATCGAGAAGACGGTCAAGCCCTGAGTTGACACTTGCAACGCCACGCCTGGCCACACCTGCAGTACGGCGCTGTGATCGCGACTTGTCCGTTCAGCGGTTGCGCCCTGTCAGCGCCACAAATACCCCGCCATTGATCCAGTCATGCAGCAGGCCGACCCGGGCAATGCGACGATCGACCGCACCCTGAGGCCTGAATGCAATGGTGATGCTGCAACTTTGTCCAGCCGCCAGGCGCATCCCGTCACGGCAATCGGTGGTCACGATGTCGAAGCTGACCGCATCGGCCCCGTCAAGGAAGGGTCCTGAGCGAAGCAGCAATGCCTTGTCACCCGCATTGGCAATCCGGACGGTGCCGATGAGCGAGGCTGTACCACCGGGCGCGGAGGAAAAATCCAGCCGCCCCGGATTGCCGGGCGAGGCGGCTTGACCCAGCGTTGACAAGCGCAGTTCCGGGCCGGACACAGCCGGATGGTGCAGATAGGCTGCGATATCCGCCATGTCCTGTGCATCCAGGCGCCCGCGCAAGTGGGCCATCTGCTGGACTGCACCCAGTGCATAAACAATGGCCTCGGGATTTGCCGCAGCTTTGCCAATACCATGCAGCGCCCCTGGAACGCCACCATGGCAATCGATACAACTCGACCCTGCGCCCGTGAGGCGCCCGACATCATGATAAAGGCGCTTGCCGCGCAGGGCGTCCTGGGCAGAAGTGGCACTCGTCAGACCGCTCAGGCAGGACAGCAACAACAGGACCGGGATCGCCCTGGCCCTGGCGTTCACATCAAAGCCCGATGAGGCCGCCGTCGTCACGCGTGATCACCACGGTCGCCGAGCGCGGACGCGTCATGCCACCATCGGGCCAATGACTGGCCCACGCCGAAGGATTGCCTATATCGGCATTGCGGGTGTCTTCACCCGGATGCTGGATATTGACGAAAAGCGCCCGGCCATCCGGGGATTCCGTAACGCCGGTGATCTCGCACTGCACCGGCCCGACCAGGAAGCGTCGCAGCCTGTCTCCGGGCTGAGCGCCCACATGGGTGCGCACATCTCGGACGCCGCCATTGGCGTCGGTGTTGCTGATGACCTTTCTGCCCTCCACGCCACCATCACCGACACGGCCCGGCAGGGCGGCCAGCATCATGCAGTTGGTGACGTCGGTGTAAGCACCATCATCGGTCTGTATCCAGCAGATGCTGGTGGCCTCGGAAAACCACAGGCCGTCGGGGCTGGACAGATCATTGTCCGCGGTGAGGCCTGACAGGTTGACGTTGACCGGATCGGTCCCGGCGCGCGCGGCGAACAGGTAGATGTCCCAGCTGAATGCCACGCCTGCATGGTCGCCACCGGCTTCCTTCCAGCGGATGATGTGGCCATTGGGATTGCCGCGCTGCGCCGAGCCATTGGTGCGTGCATCGTTGTAATGGCGCGGATTGGCCGCATCCAGGGCCGACAGCGGCCTCAGGGCGGCATTGTTGTTGGTGAGCGTCATGTAGACCTCCCCGGTCACCGGATCCACGGCACCCCACTCGGGCCGGTCCATCCGGGTCGCCCCTGCGACGTCAGCCGCGATGCGGGCATTGATCAGCACATCGGCCTGGTCGGCAAAGGCGTAACCCGGAGAATTGGCCCCGATGCCGGCGCTGCCATGCCTGAGTTCGATCCACTGTCCGGTGCCCTCGGCATTGAATTTCGCCACGTACAAGCGTCCCGCATCGAGGTACTTGTCACCGGCTGCCATGCCGCGCGCGGCGTCGGCCGGATCCCACCTGGCATTCGACACATACTTGAAGATGTACTCATTGCGGGCGTCATCGCCGCTGTACCAGACCAGCGGGCGCCCCGCCTTCACCGGTGCAAGCCAGGCGCCTTCGTGGGCGAAACGCCCGAGTCCGGTGCGCTTGCGTGGCATGGCATTGGGATCCAAGGGGTCGATCTCGACCACCCAGCCATAGGTATTGGGTACATTGCGATAGTCTTCAGCGGCTGAGGCACCCCGCGCTTCCGCATTCCAGCGGCTGTAGAGATTGTCGGGCGTGTCCGGCGTCACGGTCGCCCACAGTTCACGGCCCGTGCCTGCGATCCCGTAGCGTTTCAAGGACGCCAGTTCGTTGGCGCTGCGCCGGGCATCATCGGATGCCGCGATGCGGCGGAAATAGTTGGCGAAATTTTCTTCGCAGGTGAGATAGGTGTTCCAGGGCGTATAGCCGTGGGCGCAGTTGTTCACGGTCCCTCGGGTATGCGTGCCGGCGGGGGAATGCCGGGTGACCATCTGCGCACTGCCAGCCGCAGGTCCGGACAGGGCCATCTCGGTCAGCGTGTGCACGCGCCGGTTGTACTGGGAGTTCTGTTTGTAAGCCCAGCCTGAACCGGCTTTTTCGACCTCGACCACGCTGACGCCATGAACATAGAACTCCCGAAGGACCTCTTCGGGGACGGTGCGCTGCTGCGCCGCGCTGCTGCCACTGGTGGTGACGCCATTGGGATGCAGGAAAGGCGGGGTGATGGCCTCATGGTTCATCACCAGCAGCCCGCGGGTGGAGGCAGCGGATGAGTAACGCCCGTCCCGTCCCAGACCGAAGTACTGGATTGCATCATGGTGGTCGCCCGCGCGATGGGCAAACGTCGAAGCGGCATCCGTGCCATCGTTGCGATAGGCGGACACATTGGCGGCAATCGGGTCACCCAGGCCATACAGGACCCGCGCCGTGTAGCCTTCAGGCACGGACACCACGTCGGCACGGTTCTTGGCCACCGCCTTGAATCCCAACTTTGCAGGACGGCGGGCGGGCTTGGCGCTGCCCTTTGCCGCAGCCGGCGCATCGGCAGCGGCGGCGCTTCCGGTGCCAAGAAACGAAAGCACTGCGGTGGCCGCAGCCCCCTTGAACAGGTCACGGCGGGTGGGACTGTGCAGGCGGGCTTCGATCAGTTCGCCGATCTCGGGATTGGCACTGGAATTGGTGACGACATCATCATCGTGGGACATGCGCATGGACCTCCGTCAGAAGTTAACCCGGAGCATAGGGATGGCCCATGACAAAGATGTGACAGTGCCGCTGGTGCGGCGGCTGTCTGCTCATGGCAGCCGCATAAGGGCCTCCCCGGCCCGGATCACCTGGCCTTCCTTCACGCCCGGGCACAAACTGAATCCGCGCGGCGCAAAGACAATGATGGTGGAACCGTGCTGGAACCACCCCATCTCCTCACCCTTCCCGTAGCTGGCATCACAGTCAATCACATGGGGTCCGCGATAACGCAGGTGGAGCAGATCGCGCAGGCAGTGCAATCGTATGCTCGCCACGAGGACAGCGGCCACCGGCACCAGGGTCAGGGCATGACCTGTGGCGCAAAGCTCGGTCTGGACCACGGCGCGCTCATTACGGCAGAACAGCTTCTCCACGCGCTTCAATGCGATGGGGTTGACGTTCCAGGTGTCGCCGGAGATGTAATTCACGCGCCGCACGCGCAGGTCTTGCGGGGCGTGGAAGCGGTGATACATGCTCGAGGTGATGCGCAGCGTGACGTAGCAACCGTCCAGGTGGTGCCGCACCAGTTCCGGGTCGCCCAGCAGGTCGAGCAATGTGTAGCGAAATCCCTTGGCCTGCACCAGCCAGACACCCTGCACCGGCCCGCCAGCCCCGACGATGGCATCGCAGGGGCTGGCGATGACGGCGGGGTCCGCATCGACCGGACGCGCCCCGGGTTTCAGCTCGCGTATGAAACAGTCGTGCAGGCTGTCAAAGCGTGTCTTGCGCGCCTCTTCCAGCCGAAGGTCGGCAAATGATCGCCAGGCGGCAATGGATAGATCGCGCACCCAGGGATGGCGTATCTGGCTGAACCAGCCCATGAAGACCGTCAGCAACTGACGGGGAATGCGGTTGGTCAGCAGGAAGTTGAGGTCTTCCTGTGCCCCAATCTGCAGCAACAGCTTACGCAAGGCATGCATCGTCATCGTCCTGTAAAGCAAACCGGTTATATGGATCAGCCATGCCCCAACCCTGCACAGGCTCATCATGATCATTGAAACTCTGGCTCTCTACGGCATCGCCGCAACTGCCACGGCGCTCGGCCTTCCGCGCATGTCGCGACGCCTCGAACTGTCGCGCGCCAAGCACCCCTCCCTGCGCGGCCACTCGCGCATGGCCAGGCGCCTGTCGCGGCTGCTGCCTTTCTACGAGTTCGACGATGAGGCCTTCTTCAACTCCGATGGCGCACCGGCCCAGGTGGCGGCCCGCCGGCGGTCCGCCTTCATGAGCCTGGCGGGCTTCTACCAGCGCCGCTTTGCACGCAGCGTGGCCATGACCGAGGAGGCGCTGCCTGCCATATCCGATCTGCGGTTCACCGGCCGCTACCGCGTGCCCTTCCAGTACAGCCGCCTGGTCCGCGAGCACCTGAAATCCGGAAGCTTTCTCGAGTCCTCCAGTGGCGTGTCGGTCACCGATCTCGATGGCAATGTCTTCTATGACCTCACCGGCTCCTATGGCACGAACGTGTTTGGCTACGATTTCTACAAGGAGTGCATCGCCCATGGCAGCGCCAGGGTCGCGGCCCTTGGACCAGTCCTCGGCGCCTACCATCCGGTGGTGGCCGACAACGCGCAACGGCTGCGCCGGATTTCCGGACTGGACGAAGTGTCCTTTCACATGTCCGGTACCGAAGCAGTGATGCAGGCAGTGAGGCTGGCCCGCTACCACACACGCCGCAGCCACCTGGTGCGCTTCTGCGGCGCCTATCACGGCTGGTGGGAGGACGTTCAGCCCGGCATCGGCAATCCCCTGCCGCCGCACTCCACCTACACACTCAAGGACATGGACGAGGACACGCTCAAGGTGCTGCGACGGCGCAAGGACATCGCCTGCGTGCTGGTCAACCCGCTGCAGGCCCTGCACCCGAACCAGGATGCCCCCGGGGATTCCTCGCTGGTCGACAGCAGCCGCAGCGCCGGATTTGATCGCGCCCGGTACACCGAATGGCTGCACCAGCTGAGGGACATCTGCACCGAACGGGGCATCGTGCTGATATTCGACGAGGTGTTCGTCGGCTTTCGCCTCGCGGCAGGCGGCGCACAGGAGTACTTCGGTGTGCGCGCCGACATGGTCACCTACGGCAAGACCCTTGGCGGCGGCCTGCCCGTGGGTGTCGTCTGCGGCCGCACCGAACTGATGAAACGCTTTCGCGACGACCGCCCCGCCGACATCTGCTTTGCCCGCGGCACCTTCAACTCCCACCCCTACGTGATGGGCGCGATGCAGGCCTTCCTTGACCATCTGGACAGCGACGACGCCCGCGCATGCTATCGCCACCTGGACGAGGTCTGGAATGCACGGGCGCAGCGACTCAACGCCCGTCTTGCCGACAAGGGCCTGCCGGTGCAGGTCGCCAACCTGTCCACCATCTGGACGGTGAATTACCTTCGTCCCTGCCGCTACAACTGGATGCTGCAGTTCTACCTGCGCGCGGCCGGCCTGGCCCTCAGTTGGGTGGGCACAGGACGGCTGATCTTCAGCCTCAACTATTCGGAGGCCGACTTTGAATCCGTGGCAGACCGCTTCGTCGAGGCGGCCGAGGCAATGGAGCGGGACGGCTGGTGGTGGAGCCCCGAAGGCATGACCAACCGGACCATACGCCGGCGGCTGCTGAAGGAAATGCTGCACCACCGCTTCTTCTGAATGGCCGCCGGCCGCCCCAGGGCGGCCGGAAAAACTGCAAACCGCAACTGGCCTCAAGGATGCTGACGACCCGGCATCGGATCTATCAGTTCGCCACGCAGCAGGTGCAGCGGTGCCTTGTGGTACAGCATGACGTCGTGGAAGGGATCGGTCAGTATCTTGGTCAGCCAGACCAGGCCGGTCTGCACGTCCTTGATGAAGAACAGGTGCACGGTGCGGAACAGCAGACCGCCCACTCCCAGCGCGAGCCAGAGCAGTGCCATGTTGTTGACGAATCCGGCCGTGGTATCCGGCGCATCGAACACGCCCCACAGGGTGGGCTCGTACCAGAGGGCGACGGGCGACAGGGCCCACAGCAGCAGCAACACCACTTTGCGCTGCAGGTTGTAGCCAACCTTGATCGACTCCTTGTGCTCGTGCGTCGCATGATTGACCGCATCGTAGCCCTTGGGCTCGAAGAAAAAGTGGCCCGTCTGGCGACTC
>CAIPGJ010000047.1 GCA_903864555.1 uncultured Pseudomonadota bacterium
CCGGCAAGGCACCAGCCGGCGACTGAACCGGGGTGCCACGCCGACCAGCACTGGTCGAGCGCTCAGGCCAGTGCCGCCGGCCGGCTGCGATGATGCCGCTTCAGCAGTCTGGCGAAGATCAGTGCCAGCACCGGTATGCAGACCGCGATACCCAGGAACAGCGCGGGCCCGCCCCAGGCTTCGAATGCGCGCGCAGCCAGAAACACGCCGGTGGCCTGTCCCAGGAACAGCGCCGAGGCGAACATCGACACCGCGGTACCGCGGGTGCGCGGCGCCATCTGCGTGGCATTGGTCTGCAAGGTGTTGTGCAGTTTGTAGAAACCCAGGCCGATCAGGAAGGCCCCGGGGATCGCCCAGTGCCATGACGACCCCAGCGCCAGCAACAGCCAGGCACAGCCCAGCCATAGCCCGCCTATGGTGGCCAGGCCCACTTCGCCCAGCCGCCTGACAAAGAAGCCGGCGAACAGGATGTAGGCCAACCCGCCGATACCGAAGATCGCCGTGAGGGCACCGGCCATGGTGAGCGAAAGCCCGAAGCGCAGGTGCAGGTAGGTGGGGAGGAGGGCCAGTCCGCCGAACAGCAATGTGCCCTCGATGAACACCACGGTGAGGATGGTGCGTGCCCAGGGATCGCGCAGCACGTCCAGCGCCGGGCCGAGCATGCCCTTCCTCACGCCGGCATCCTGGGGCACCGGGAAGGTGCTGGCATTGAGGCGCGACTCACGCAGCACCAGCCAGCCCACCACCAGATAGACGGCGGCCAGGAACACGAAGGCGGCGCGCCAGCCCAGGGTGTCGGCAAAGATGCCGCCGATGAACTGCCCGCCGATGACGCCGAAGATCTGGCCGATGAGGAAGCGCGCCAGCGTCGCCTGGCGTCTCTCGTAGGGGATGGCATCGCCGATCCAGGCGAGGCAAAGGGGAATGATGCCGCCGGCGGTGGCACCGGCGAGCGCACGCGTCACAACCAGCCATTCGAGCGACCCGGCAAAGGCGCCCGCCAGGGTGCCCACGGTACAGCCCAGCGCCGTCCAGGCCACCAGCCGGTACTTGCCGATGCGATCGCCCAGCGGCCCGTAGAAGGCCTGTGTCAGCCCATAAACGACGAGAAAGGCCCAGACCACGTTGGCAGCACTGCCGGGCGTGGTGTCGAATTCGCGCGCGAGGTCGGGCAGCATCGGATCGCACACCCGCACCGAGGCCGCACTGGCAAAGGCGGCGAAGGACAGCAGGGTGATGGCACGCTGCGGATCACCCGGGTGGCTCACTGCCATGTCGGGACCTGATTGCACATGGCGTACACCGGTGTGGACCGATACCGATCAAGGGAGCATGTCTCCCTGGAAATCTCCCACGTCAGAGAGCCTCTCTTCTTGATCATCAAAGGTAGGTCTTGCCGAAATACACCACGGTCAGGATGCCGCCCACGGCGATCACCAGGCGGCGCAGCCAGATCGAAGGCATGCGCCGGGCCAGCGAGGCGCCGACATAACCGCCCATGGCCGCCGTCACCAGCGCAACCAGCGTGTGCGGCCAGCTGATGGCCCCGGCGATGATGAAGGTCAGCGCGGCGACGGTGTAGTTCAGCGCGGAGGTCAGGTTCTTCAGGGCGTTGAGATCCTGCATGTCCTCGAAGCCCTGTATGGCCAGTGCAGCCAGGGTCAGTATGCCCATGCCGGCGCCGAAGAAGCCGCCGTAGATGGCCACCATCAGCTGGAACAGCGCTCCACCGGCGCTGCCTGGACGGGCAGCCGCCTTCATCCCCATTCTCTGCTTGAACCAGCCCACCATGCGCCCGACCTGCGAGCTGAAGGTGAACAACAGCGTCGCCACCAGCAGCAGCCAGGGAATCAGGCGTGAGAAAGCGGCATTGGAAGTGGCCAGCAGCAGCAGCCCCCCGGCCAGGCCACCGATGATGGATATCACCCCGAGCAATACCGCCCAGCGTCCATGACGCCTTACCTCCTTGCGGTAGGCCCAGGCGCTGGACAGGCTGGCCGGCCACAGGGCCACGGTGTTGCTGGCATTGGCCATCACCGGCGGCACACCCGCCGCCAGCATGGCCGGAAAGGAAAAAAACGTCCCGCCACCGGCCATGGCATTCATCCCCCCGGCGAGGAAAGCCCCCACTGCCACCAGCAGGACATCCAGCAGCGTCATGCGCTCGGCTGCAACATCAGCTGGGTCAGGCGAACTCCCGGAGGGGACATGCAAGGCTTTCTGGAGGGCAGGAACAGGGAACCGGCCGATGATAACCGATGGCTCTTTGCCTCATGGCAGGGATGGCGCACGGATGACAGATGGCCTCCTGGCCGCAGACCCCGTGACAAGCGGCATCGCCAATCAGGATGGCCGCGGGTTTATCATCTGCCGCTGTCCGACCGCACCGCTTTCCTGGCTGCGGCGGCTGCACAGCAAGTGTCCTGAATCGCTAATTCGCTGAAGAAAAAGACCGAGAATCGGCGCCATACGGCGTTGCAAATGCTCGCAAGGTGTACAACCTTGCTCCGCTTTGCGCCTTGTCTGGCACC
>CAIPGJ010000048.1 GCA_903864555.1 uncultured Pseudomonadota bacterium
CGCAACCACGCCCTCGCGGCGCGCCCGCCTGTGGAAGGCCATCGGCCGTGAAGACATTCCGCTCGATCCGCGCTTTGCCTCCAACGAGTCGGCGGCGCAGAACTATCCGGCCATGCAGGAGGAGATCGAGAAGACCCTGGCCGGCAAGACAGCCCTTGAATGGGAAGAGATCATTTCCGACGCCGGCGTGGCGGCCATGGCGGTGCGTGACCTGTATCAGGCCGTATCGAATCCGCAGATCGTGCATCGCGGCCTGCTGCACCGCTTTCCCCATGATGCGGAGCTGGGTTACGAAGTAGTGGTGCCCAAGGCTTCCTACCAGATGTCGAAGACGCCTGCGCATATCCACTCGCCCCCGGCACGCTACGGCCAGCACACCGAGGAGACGCTGCTCGGGCTGGGTTACGGCCAGGCTGACATCGAAGCCTTGCGCAAGGACGGCATCATCTAGGTCTGCCTTTGTACTGGAGAGCGTTCCGGCAGGTGCCCCGGATTAGCTGCTTTTGGGCGCCAGCGGCTTGAAAGTGCCGATGCTCTTGGCAAACAGCGTGCCGTCGGGGCCTTTGGCCTCGGCTTCGCAGAAGTAGGCCGTCTTGGTGGCCTGCAGCACGCGGCCCTCGACCACGAATTCACCCCGGCAGGCATTCAGGAAGGCAAGGCTGATGTCCAGCGTCGCCACCGAAACGTTATGCCCGACCTGGCCGCGCACCGCGGCGGCCATGGCGAAATCCAGCATCGCCATCACCACGCCACCGGTCATGGCGCCCCAGCTGTTGAGCAGTTCCGGGCGCGGATCGATGTGCAGTAGCGAACGCTGCGGCGACTGCTCGGTCACGTGCACGCCGAGGAACTTGGCAAAGGGCAGCAGGACCCCGAAGCCGTTGGTGTCGTCATCCGGCCGCGGAGCCGGTGTGTCATTCGTGTGTGGCTTATGGCTCATAGCACCTCGAACAGTCCTGCTGCACTCATGCCGCCACCGATGCACAGGGTGCGGCTGCCTATTTCGCACCGCGCCGCTGGCCCGTGATCAGGGCGTGGCCGGTCAGGCCCGGGCAGTAACCGACGGCCTTGCGCCCGGGCGGCTACTGTACCGTTTTCGGCCCTGCAGCGCATCCGGCGGCCAAGGTCTCGCGGCGGTGCAGCCGGGCGGTCGTGGCGATCACGCTTGCCTGGCGGCTTCGAGGGCTTATCATCGCGGGCTCAAAGGAGAAAATCAGCAATGGATGACCTGAAAACCAATGCCGTGCTGTCGTTTGTGCGATTCGACCTGATCAACAAGGAGTTCGAGCGCGAGTTCAACATCCACTTCGACGAGCACATCCGCGAGCTGGTGCTGCGCGAGGGTTTCTGCCGTGCCTGGCGCACGCGCGAGGCGCGCCGTTCCTGGAACATCGGGCTGCTCGAGCAGGAATTCAACCAGATCTACCAGATCGATTACCCAGCACGCTTCAGCCACTCCAATCCGGGCATCGGCATGCCCCCGGCCAGCGAGAAAGAGCCGTGGCGGCGCGACCTGGGTGGCTGGGGCCGCATTTTCTACCGGATCGCCTCGCGCATCGAGAAGGACGAGCGCCAGGGGCGCTACTGGGCACGTTACGAGTTCGGCATGTTAGGCGATGCAGCGCAACCGGATCGCGCGGCGCTGTCGGCCTGGATGACATCCGTGTGTGACCTGCCCGGCGTGCACCGCGGCTGGCTGCTCGATTACCTGCCCGACAGCAACCAGGTGGCTGGTGCGCCCGCAGCCAATGCCATGGTGCTGCTGGAAGTCGATGCGCCGGAAAACATCTTCGATCCCAGCCTGGCTGAAGACCGGGTGGTCTGGCAGGGCTCGCCGCTGGTGGGACGGCATTTCGCCCACCTGCTGCTGTCGGCTACCGATTTCAGCTGAGTTCAACCGGGCAATGAATCCCAGCGCTGTGCCGGCAGGACTGTTGCGCCATGTGCAACGCCAGGGGCCATTGCCACCACAGCGACCATTCGGTGCTAGATTCGGCAGCTTGCGGCACAGCGCATCGTCCTTGCTGCCGGCATGCCGCAACAACCCGAGATGAGCCATCCAAGACTGGCCAGGAGGAATAGATGACAGGCACCCGTATCGACTTATTCGAGGCGTACTGGCCGCGCAGCCCGCGCCAGGCCCAGATCAGGCCGCTCGCCGCGCGGCTGGACTCGCTCAATGGCAAGACCGTGGCCCAGCTCTGGGACTACGTGTTCCGCGGCGACGAGGTCTTCCTCGCCCTGGAGGAAGGCCTGAAACAGCGTTATCCGGACATCAAGTGGGTGAGCTGGAAGGAATTCGGCCCTACCCATGGCAGCGACGAGCACGAGGTGCTGGCATCGCTGGCGCAGAAATTCAGGAAGCTGGGAGTCGACGCCGCCATCAGCGGCATGGGCTGTTGAGGCTCCTGCACGCCCGCCGTGTTGCGGGCGAGTGCAGTGTGCGAATCCCTCGGGATTCCCTCTTCCACGCTGGTGTGTGAAGGCTTCATGCAGCTGGCCGCCGCGGCCTCCATCGGCCAGGGCATGCCCAACCTGTCGGTGGCCCTGGTGCCCGGCCACACCGGCCTGCAAAGCAAGGAAGTGCTGAGAAAGAACATCCTCGAGGTCACCACCGACCGCGTGATCGGCAACCTCACCACCGCTCCGGCGACCGCCGCCATCGAGAAGGAGCCCGGCGCACGCGACATCGTGGTGGCCGGCACGCTGGATGAGGTGAACGAATACTTCATCGTCAACGAGTTGTCCGACGGCCTGCCCATCGTGCCGCCGACGAAGGACCGCGTCGATGCCTTCCTGCGTTACACCGACCGCAAGGCCGATGAAGTGCTCGGCATCCTGCTGCCGGACCAGCGCGCGGCAACCATCTGGAGCATCGCTGTCAACGGCGTCATGGCCGGCTGCCGCCCGGAATACATGCCGGTGCTGGTGGCGCTCATCGAGGCCATGGCCGACCCGTATTACGGCGTGGAGCACAGCGGCAACACCCCGGGCGGGGAGACGCTGATCCTGCTGAACGGCCCCATCACCCAGGAACTGGGCTTCAACTACACCCAGGGCGTGATGCGCGATGGTTTCCAGGCCAACACCACCATTGGTCGCTTCTGGCGCCTGTACCTGCGCAACATCGCCGGCTTCCTGCCGCACAAGAACGACAAGGCCACCTACGGCAACAACTACCGCGTGGTGGTGCCGGAGAACGAAGGCGTGGTGAAAAAGATCGGCTGGGCGCCCAATAGCACCGACTTCGGCTACGAGGCGGGCGCCAACACCGTCACCATCTCGCGCTTCACCGGTGGCAACCACATCTCCTCGGTGTCGGGCAGTTCGCCGCAGGAAATGATGCCCTACCTGGCACACGCCATGGTGCAGCAGCACAATTGGCAGTTCCTGTTCACCGTCGGCAACGAATGCGGTGGCACGCTGCGGCCGCTGTTATTCCTTTCGCCCATCCTGGCCGAGACCTTTGCCGCGGCCGGCTGGACCAAGAAGGACATCCGCCGCGCGCTGTGGGAGATGGCCCGGGTGCCCGCGCACCACATGGAGCGCATCAACCGCGAATGGACGCAGAAGCCCAGCTGGAATCTCGAGCTGGAAGTGCGCATGGGCCGCATGCCCCGCGTGTACTTCGAGTCGACCGACCCCAATCGCATGGTGCCCATCGTCTGGGACCCGGAGGACTACATGATCGTGGTTACCGGGGACCTGGGGCGCAACAGCGCCTACATCTTCGCCCACAACGGCGTGCTCGGTTATCCGACGGCGAAGGAAATCCGGCTGCCGAAACAGTGGCAGGCGCTGCGGGGAGCCAAGGCTGCCGGGGCGTCACAGACTGCACCGCAGTCCATAAAAACAACCAAGGGAGGACGCAAAAATGGCGCTACGTCGTAGGCGGGACATCTGGGATGTGGTCATCGTGGGCGGTGGCCTGGCCGGACTGACAGCGGCCTGGCAGACCTCGCGTCGCGGGCTGTCGGTGGCGCTGTTCGAGGAGCAGCCGGCCTGTGGCGGGCAGGTCTCCACGGTCAATACACTGGACGACTGGCCGGCCACCGGCGAAACCTCCGGCGTGGAGTTGGCCTCTTCCCTGGCCGAACGCCTGCATACCGAAGGCGTGGCCTTCTTTCATGAGGCCGTGACTTCGGTCACCCCGGGTGCCAAGAAAGACGGTGACCAACCGCTGGTACTGGTGCAGGGATCGAGTGAAGACCGCAGCCTGCGCGCGCGTCGGGTCATCCTTGCCGCTGGCGCCCGGCTGAAGCCGCTGGGCGTACCCGGTGAAGAGAAGCTGCGCGGCCGGGGCGTGTCGCAGTGCGCGCATTGCGACGGCGGCTTCTTCAAGGGCCAGGACGTGGTGGTGGTGGGCGGCGGCGATGCCGCCATGCAGGAAGCCCTGGTCCTCACCGAGATGTGCAAGACCGTGCATGTGGTGGTGCGCGGCGGACTGCGGGCGCGCCGCGCCTTCTCCGAGCGTGTCGATTCCAAAACCAATGTGCGCTTCGTCTGGGACAGCGAAGTGGAGGCGATCACCGGTGAGGATGCTGTCACCGGTGTGCGCCTGCGCAACGTCAAGACCGGCGAGAAGACCGAGATCGCCTGCGCCGGCGTGTTCCCCTTTGTCGGGGTGCAGGCCAACAGCGCCTTCCTGCCGGCATCGGTGAAGCGCGACGCCAAAGGCTGTGTCATCACC
>CAIPGJ010000049.1 GCA_903864555.1 uncultured Pseudomonadota bacterium
CAGCCGCCCATGGCCAGGGCTTCATCCACCGCCGGCTTGAGGGGGATTTCCTTGCCGCCGCGGAACTGCCCATCGGCGGTGATGACCGCCACGGCGCCCGCGTCGATGATGCGCTCGTGCAGGCTCTTGGCCGAAAAACCGCCAAAGACAACGGAATGGGTTGCCGCGATGCGCGCGCAGGCCTGCATCGCCACCACCGCCTCGATGGACATGGGCATGTAGATGAGCACGCGATCGCCCTTGGCGATGCCTTTGGCCTTGAGGACATTGGCAAACCGGCACACCCGCCGGTACAGCTCGACATAGCTGATTGTCGTGACCTTGCCATCGTCGGCCTCGAAGATGAGGGCGGTCTTGTCGGGCTGGGTCTTGAGGTGGCGGTCGAGGCAGTTGTACGAGGCGTTCAGCTGGCCATCGTGGAACCAGCGATAGAACGGCGCATTGGATTCATCCAGGATCTGGGTGAAGGGCTTGTGCCACAACAGTTGCTCACGCGCCAGGCGCGCCCAGAAACCGGGCATGTCCTTCTCGGCCTCGGCGCACAGCGCCTCGTAGGCGGCCATGCCGGAAATATTGGCCTGGCGGACAAACTCCGGGGACGGCGGGAATAACCGGTCCTCCTGCAAAACGGACTGAATGATGCCGGACATGATGCCTCCTCCTGCTGGGTATTTGAGTCGAATGTCTTTGCGTCAAGTATCTGGATGGTGCCTTACCCAAAGCTTACGGGAATTGCCCCGCCCCATGCCACTGTTACGCCGGGGAATGGGGGCGTCTGGCAGCCTGAATAACCCCCTGCTGCACTGCTAGAATGCGCGCTTGCCATCTCCGCCCGATTTGCCGCAATCTCGCCCCACCGACGCCAGCAGAGGCCCATGAGCACACCTTCCAAGACCCCATCCGCATTGCGCCCGATGCCACGCTGGATTTTTGCCAGCCGCTGGCTGCAGGCCCCACTTTACATCGGCCTGATCGTCGCCCAGGGTGTCTATGTCTGGCAGTTCTGGGTCGAACTGGTGCACCTGGTCGGCATCACCGCAGGCAAGGGCACCACCGAAGCCGAGATCATGCTGGTGGTGCTGGGCCTGATCGACGTGGTCATGATCTCCAACCTGCTGATCATGGTCATCGTCGGTGGCTGGGAAACCTTCGTCTCCCGACTCGACCTGGATGCGCACCCGGACCAGCCGGAATGGCTGTCCCACGTGAATGCCGGCGTGCTCAAGGTCAAACTGGCCACCGCCATCATCGGCATCTCGTCCATCCACCTGCTCAAGACCTTCATCAACGCACCGAACTACGATGAGAAGACCCTGATGTGGCAGACCATCATCCACATGGCCTTCCTGTTCTCGGCCCTGGCCATTGCGCTGACCGAGCGACTGACCCATCCCACGCCCCCCGCGCAGCACTGAACCGACATCCGCCGCCGGCCAGCACAACGCCACTCTTACGCAACACTCATCCCAGCGAGACCTTGCCATGACCGTCATCAAGCAGGAAGACCTGATCCAGAGCGTCGCCGACGCCCTGCAATACATCAGCTACTACCACCCGAAGGACTTCATCCAGCACCTGGGGCGCGCCTACGAGCGCGAACAGTCGCCGGCCGCCAAGGACGCCATCGCCCAGATCCTCACCAACTCGCGCATGTGTGCCGAGGGCCATCGGCCGCTGTGCCAGGACACCGGCATCGTCAACGTCTTCCTGAAGATCGGCATGGATGTGCGCTGGGAAGGCTTCAAGGGCTCCATCAGCGACGCCATCAACGAAGGCGTGCGCCGCGCCTACACCCACCCGGACAACCCCCTGCGCGCCTCGATGCTGGCC
>CAIPGJ010000050.1 GCA_903864555.1 uncultured Pseudomonadota bacterium
CCGTGCTCGGCCAGGTACTTCGTGACGATGGCGGCCGGAATGCCGGACTTGGCGAACTTGCCCGACACGTCCAGCCCGGGGGTGATGACCGTGGCCTTGATTGGATCGAGCATGTTGAAGCCGGCCGCGAGATTGCCAAAACCATGCCACTTGTCATTGGCCTTGAGCACCCATTCCTCGCGTGAGCCGATGCCTTCCTGGGTGACATTCTTCCCCGGCCCCCAGACCTTGAACCACCAGTCCTTGCCCCACTCGTCATCGACCTTCTTCATGGCGCGACGGAAGTCCAGCGCCTCGAGGATGGACTCCTCCACCAGCGCCGTTCCGCCGGGCGGTTCCATCATGGCCGCGGCGACATCGCAGGAGGCGATGATGGCGTACTGCGGCGAGGTCGAGGTGTGCATCAGGTAGGCCTCGTTGAAGCGCGTGCGGTCGAGCTTCTTGTTCTCCGATTCCTGCACCAGTATCTGCGAGGCCTGCGAGATGCCGGCCAGCAGCTTGTGCGTGGAGTGCGTGGCAAAGACCATGGCGTCCTTGGTGCGCGGACGGTTTTTGCCGATCGCATGCATGTCCTTGTAGAAGGGATGGAAGGTCGCGTGCGGCAACCACGCCTCATCAAAATGCAGCGTGTCGATCGAGGAGTTCAGCGTCTCCTTCAGCATTTCCACGTTGTAGAGCACGCCGTCGTAGGTGCTCTGCGTGATGGTGAGGATGCGCGGCTTCTTGCGCTTGGCGGCGCGCGCGAAGGGATTGGCCTCGATCTTCCTGGCAATGCTCTCCGGGCTGAACTCCTCGAGCGGAATCGGCCCGATGATCCCCAGATGGTTGCGCTTGGGCGTGAGGAACACCGGGATGGCGCCGGTCATGGTGATGGCGTGCAGGATGGACTTGTGGCAGTTGCGATCCACCACCACGATGTCATCCGGCGCCACATTGGCATGCCAGACCATCTTGTTGGAGGTGGAGGTGCCATTGGTGACGAAGAAGCAGTGGTCGGCACCGAAGATGCGCGCGGCGTTGCGCTCGGAGGCTGCCACCGGGCCGGTGTGATCGAGCAACTGCCCGAGCTCATCCACCGCATTGCAGACGTCGGCGCGCAGCATGTTCTCGCCGAAGAACTGATGGAACATCTGCCCCACCGGGCTTTTCAGGAAGGCGACACCACCGGAATGTCCGGGGCAATGCCAGGAATAGGAACCGTCCTGGGCATAGTCCACCAGGGCGCGGAAGAAGGGTGGCGCCAGGCCGCCCAGGTAACTTCTCGCCTCGCGGATGATATGGCGGGCCACGAACTCCGGGGTGTCCTCGAACATGTGAATGAAGCCGTGGAGTTCGCGCAGGATGTCGTTGGGCAGGTGGCGCGAGGTGCGCGTCTCGCCGTAGATGTAGATCGGAATGTCCGCATTCTTGAAACGGATCTCCTCGATGAACTTGCGCAGGTTCAGCACCGCCGGGTCCAGCTCCGGACCGGGCGTGAACTCCTCGTCGTCGATGGACAGGATGAAGGCCGAGGCGCGGCTTTGCTGCTGGGCGAATTGCGACAGGTCGCCGTAGCTGGTCACCCCCTGGATCTCCATGCCCTCCTCCTCGATGGCCTTGGCCAGCGCCCGGATGCCCGAACCGCTCGTATTCTCGGTGCGGAAGTCCTCGTCGATGATGACGATGGGGAAGCGGAATTTCATGCGGTTCTCCGGGAAGCGGAAATGCGAAGGGAAAGGGGCTCGAATGAGCCGGCGGTGATCATGCGAAGGAAGGCTTTACGCGGACTGGAGCAAACGGCGGATGGTCACAACGCCACGGAATGCGGCAGAGGTGTGCCGCATTCCGGTGCAATGGCCTGCAACACTACAGGCGCAACGAGCCGCCGTGTCAACAAGCGCACGGGGACTTGAGCGGGCAGTGCCGCTGCTGGTCGGGGTTTCACAAAGGCGGGAAGTTTGCCGGAACAGCCTGGAGAGGACGCGTGCCGGCCGCGACTGTACGATGGCTCAGCTTTGCGGCGTCGATGTTCAAGGCACGATGCTCCATCCGGTGGGGGTGCGAATTCGGCCGGATTATACGCCGCGACTTTGGGGGGTCAAGAAGAAAAGGGGCCGCTCGGGCAGGTGTTGTTCTTTTGACTGGTGGCCAGTCTGCCGATAGGCCGCTTCTCGTGCCTCCCCCCTCCCCACTTGTTCCGCCAGTGGATTGGGCCACATCCCCGCGAACGGGGCAGATCACCCCTGAACTTCCTCGAGTCAGCCAAGGCAGGTCAGCATTCTCATGAGGCGCCCCATGATCTCGTCGAGCGGGCACTGCAGCGCATCACTGCACGGCGCACGCGCCTGCCGGAAACCGTGTTTCAAGCCGGCTGGACGAGCGACAGCGGCTGCGCCGGGGCGTGGGGAACTGACAATCACCGCAAGCGCTTCGACGGCGGTGGAATTGTTGCGAAGATATCGCGGCGCGACGCGCACGTAGGACAGTGCCAGGCCTCGCCCCTCCATCCGGGCGGCTGCACTTGCTCCCGCTACAGGCCGGCTTTCTGGATCGCCTTGTGGCAGATATCGACTATGCGCCGGCTCATGGTTTCCCGCCGTTTCTTGCCGGCGTACTGCGGCATGGCTTCAACTTTCTTGGCAATCTTCCTGCAAGCCATCACCAGATGCTTCGCCCCTGAAACCAGTTTCGGATTCCTGCGAAGCGCGTTGATGTCCTGGCGCGACAGCAACTGCAGAACCTCCCTTTGCGCCCGAGTGACCTTGATGTTCTTCATCGCCCCCCCTTGGAGCCGGCGATTGTAAGGGGAAATCGACGCCTTACGGACGACAGATCGGACCGGCCGGGAAGGGCTTTGGAAGCCACCACGCATGAAAGCCGATGCTTGTCCTCTGTATGCACAACACCATTGCACGGGCGAGAATTCGCCACGACCACCTCAATACTTACTCACAAATTCTGTGGACAAGATTGTGGAAATGTTTCCTGGCGACGCCCAAGTGCCTGATTACAGGAATGGATACCTGGAGTGCACAAACAATAAGCACGCGACACTTTCATTACAGTTTTATTGCCAAAGCACAGGCAAGCGCTGCCCCCCGGGCCTTGCATTGCAAAGGCCATCACCACACCCGTTCGAACAAAATGGGTGCAACCGGGCGACTCATCGATTGCCTGCGCCGATCGCAAACGTCCCGGCGCGCACAATCCCTGCCGGGACCTGACCCTGGAATGGAGGACCTGGTGACCAACCAGGTATCCAGCACCAATGAGGCACTGCGTCCTGCCGATTCACTGCAGCCATCCGGACGAACCATGTGCCGAACACACCCGGCCCGGCGCCTTGTGCCTATTTCTCTTTATGGGTATACACCGCGTCACGCTTTTCCAGGAAAGAGCGTATGCCTTCCTGCCCGTCCTTGCTGGCAGTGATGCGGGCCGTGTACTCCTGCGACAGGCGCCGTCCTTCCTCGCGGGGCAGCACTTCGGCGGCGTTGCACGAGATCTTCGTCGCCTGCAATGCGAACAGGCTTTTGCCGGCGATGTTCTGCGCCAGTTCCATGGACTTGTCGAGGACCTCGCTCTTGGAAACGATGTAGTTGAAGAAACCGGTGCTTTCCAGTTCCTCGGTGCGGAAACGGCGGCCGGTGAACAGCATCTCGCGCATCCTGCCCACGGGCATGAACAGGCGGTTGAAAGGGATGCCTCCGCCGCTGGTGGTGCCGCGCTCGATCTCCGGCATGCAGAAGATCATGTCGCGCGCTGCCACGCGGATGTCGCAGATGGCGGCGAAGGTCATGCCGGCGCCGATGGCATGTGAACCGATGGCCGCGACCACGGGCTTGCTCATCCTGTAGAACACGTCGTTGGCCTCGTTCACCAGCTCGTAGCGGTCGATGCGCGACTGGTAATCCAGCTTGGTGAAGTCGTTGAGGTCGGCGCCACCGATCCAGGCCTTGCACTTGTCCGAGCCGGCGAAAACGACGCAA
This sequence comes from uncultured Pseudomonadota bacterium, assembly GCA_903864555.1. Next base: position 3,969 of record CAIPGJ010000050.1, read on the forward strand.
CGCACATCGTCATTGGTGTCCAGAAAGCTGGAGAGCTTGATGATCTCGCGGTAAGCCGCCTCGGACAGCGCATTGACCGGCGGTCTCTCGAAGGTCACCAGTGCAACACCGGTATCGATCTTGACGGTAAAAAATTCAAAGTCCATGGCAGTGCGTCCTCGGTTTTGACACTATGAAGCGGAGCGCCGCCTGCGTGTGCCTGTGCATCTGCACACGCGGGCGGCGCTCCGCAGGGAGTGGGTCGGTCGTGCTACTTCCTCCGGTCGGCCCAGGCGTTCACCAGCACGCCGTCACGCAGCATTGCCGCTATCTTCTCCGCGGGATAACCCACCTGCGTCAGTACTTCTTCGCTGTGCTGCCCCAGCGTCGGGGCGATGCCCACCGGCGTGGCGTCGCCGTCGGGGCCGCCGTCCCGCACCGGGAAGGCCGGCACCCGTATCCTGCCCTCGCTGGGATGGTCGAAGTGGTGCCAGAAGCCCACGTCCTGCATGTGGCCGTCCTCGATCAGATCGTCCAGCGAGAGCACCGGGCCGTAGGGCACGTCGTTCCGGGTGAAGATGTCGGACCACTCGGCGCTGGTTTTTGTAGGCAGTATCTTGCCAACTTCTTCGTACAGGGCATCGGTGTTGCGTGCTCGGGCTTCGGGTTCGGCAAAGCGTGGGTCCACCAGGATGTCGTGGCGCCCCACCAGGGTGAAAAACTTCTTCCATTGCTTTTCGTTGTGCGGCATCACAGCGAGGAAACCGTCCCTGGTGCGATGCGGCCGGCGATTGGCACTCAGCAGGCGCACGTAACCCGTTCCGCCTGTGGGCGGCTCGAAGGTCTGGCCGGTGAGGTGCTCGATGCTGATGAAGTAGGCCATGGTCTCCAGCATGGCCACTTCGATCTGTTTGCCTTTGCCCGTCTGCATGCGCTCCATCAACGCGCCCATGATGCCGATGACGCCGAACAGAGCCGTCGTCTTGTCGGCCAGGATGGTGGGGGCATAGGCCGGGATGCCGTCGATCCGCTCGCGCAGTGCGGCCAGGCCGCAACCGGCCTGTATCACGTCGTCGTAGGCGGCGCGTCTGGCGTTACGACCCCTGGCGCCGTAACCATAGGTGGCGCAGTACACCAGGCGTGGATTCATGGCTGACAGCGCGTGGTAGCCGATGCCGATCTTTTCCGCGGAGTCGAAGCGCACGTTGTGCATAAAGACGTCGGCCGTGCGCACGATGGCGCACAGCGCATCGTAGCCCTCGGGCGTGCCGATGTTCACCGCAACGCTCTTCTTGCCGCGGTTGCAGGCCATGAAGAACGAACCCATGCCCGAATGCAGCATGGCGCCCATGCTGCGAGTGCTGTCGCCGGCCAGGGCTTCGATCTTGATGACCTCCGCGCCCATTTCTGCCAGCACTTCCGCCCCGTAGGGCCCCAGCACCACGCTACCCACTTCCACAATGCGCATACCCTCAAGGGACTTCATGGAACTGGCCCTCCTAAAACTGGACTTTGCCGGAAGCCACCAGCCTGGCCCAGCTATTCAGGTCCGATTCGATCTTCTGCCGGAACTGCTCAGGGGTCTCGCTCACAGGCAGGGCACCCTGGGCCCGCAGCCTGGCCTGGAAATCCTCGGACTGGATGACGGCGGTCATCTCGCGCGTCAGGCGGTCGAAGATCGGCTGCGGGGTGCCGGCGCGCACCGCCAGGCCCTGCCAGCCGTCGGCGTCGATCGCAGGCAGACCCGCTTCGGCCACCGTCGGCACCGAAGGCAGGATAGGGCTGCGGCTGGGCCCCAGGATCGCCAGTCCGCGCAGGCGGCCGGACTGGATGTGGCTTGCCGTTGACGAGGTGGTCAACACGGCAGCCTGCAGGCGGCCGGATAGGGTGTCGAGCACCAGCGCCTCTCCGTTGTAGGCCACGTTGACCATGTCGATGCCAACCACCAGCTTGAAGAGTTCACCGGCGAGATGGGTAAGTGAGCCGACATTGAGCGCGCCGTAGCTCATCTTGCCCGGGTTGGCCTTGGCGTACTTCACCAGTTCGGCTGCGGTCCTGAACGGTTGCTCGTTGTTGGCGACGAGAATCAGTTGCACGTTGACAGCCCGGGTGATCGGCATCATGTCGCGCAGCATGTCGAAGGGCTGGGGCCTCATGGTGTTCTGCACCACGGGCATGCTGGACAGGACGGAGAGGACGGTGTGGCCGTCGGCCGGGGAATTGGTCATGACCTGGTAGCCGATGACGTAATTGCCTCCCGGACGGTTCTCGACGACGACGGCCCATCCGAGGCGCTCGTTCAGCTTCTGGGCGAGGAGCCGGCACCAGATGTCGTTGGTGAGGCCTGCCCCCGAGGGCACGATGACACGCAGGGCCTTTGAAGGAAAGGAGGGAGGCGTCTGGCCTTGTGCATGCGCTGCGGCCGCCAGGAATGCCAGCCCCGCGCATAACTTCAAGATGAAACGCTTCATATTGCACTCCCCTTGGTTGGACTTTTCGTCAGGCTTATGGCGGGTTCTTGGACCACAGTAGCCCTGCTTGGATGAATGCTGATTGTGAAACGTAACCCATCACTGAGCCCGGGACCACCATGGCTACTGGGCTTCCAGCTTCAGCCCGGCGTCCCTGATCAGGTTGCGCCAGCGGCTGGTCTCGGTGCTCATGAGCTGGCGCAGTTGTTCAGGCGTGCTGCCGACCAGGACATTGCCGTCGAACTCGGTCTTTCTGACGCTCGGATCCTTGTTGGCATTGACAAACAGGGTGTTCAGCTTTGCGATAATCGCAGGTGGCGTCCTTGCCGGGGCGAGGATGCCCAGCCAGCTGGAGAAATCGTAACCGGGCACGCCCTCTTCCTCGATGGTGGGCATGTCCGGCGCGTCGGGCACCCGCCGGTTGGTGGTCACGGCGAGGGCGCGCATCTTGCCCGCCTTGACCATGCCGGTGGCGTTGGAAAAGGAGGCCATGGTCACATTGACCCGCCCGCCCACCAGGTCCACCAGGCGCTGGCTGCCAGTCTTGTAGTGGATGTAGGTGACCTGGGTCTTGGTGAGGTAATGCAGGAATTCGCCCGGCAGGTGCGTCGCGCTGCCGGCACCGCTGGTGCCCCAGTTGAGCTTGCCCGGATTGGCGCGCGCATAGGCGATGTATTCCTGCACCGTGCGGTAGGCAGAGGCGGTGTTCACCACCAGCAGGAAGGCCTGCTTGCTGAGGATGGACACCGGCGCGAAGTCGCGCAGCGGATCGTAGGGCAGGTCGGGGTAGACCGAGGGGGTGATGGCAATGGCCGGACTCACCGAGAGGATGTTGTAGCCATCGGGGGCGGAGCGAGCCACATAGGCCGTGCCAATGGTGGTGCCGGCACCGGGACGGAACACCATCAGGAACTGCTTGCCGGTGTTTTCCAGGAAGCTTTGCACATAGGGGCGCAGCAGGGTGTCGTGCGAACTGCCGGCATCGAAGGGAATGTTGATGGTGACCGGTTTGGACGGATAGTCATCGGCACCCTGCGACCAGGCGGTAGCCATTGGCACAAGGCCCGATCCTGCAACGACGAGTGCAGCAGCAATACGATTGCACGTCATGCCTGTCTCCTCCTGTGGAAGCTGCTGGCCTCCTGGATACCGCTGGTGCTGTCGACGTGCCCTATTTTCCGGCCCTGGCTGCGGCAAGCAGCGGTGCGATGATGCGCTCGCCCACGCGCTGGCCGAGCACCTTGTAGCCTGTGGCGTCCGGGTGAACGTGGTCGGGCACCAGGTGCTTTTCCGACTCGCCGATGAAATCAAGACCGTTGTAGTAATGCAGGTTGCGATCCCCGCAGGACTGCAGCGCCTCGATGGCCTCCTTGACGATGACGCGCGTGTCGACCAGGGTGAGCGCCACCCGGTTCTTGTATGTCTCGCGCTCCCAGGCGTACAACGAGGACATCACGGCAATGGGGATGTCACGATGGCGCTCGCGCAGGATCTGAATGAAACCGATCAGCGCAGCACGCAGTGACCGCTCATCAAGCGTACCGCGGCCCTGGATGTTCACGCCGACCTCGAAGGCGATGATGTCGGCGGGCAGGTCGCGCAACATGCGCGCCACCATGGAATCGAGGTGGCACTGGCCACCAAAGGCGAGGTTGAGGTGCTTGACATCGGCCACGCGCGCGGCGATGGCCGGCCAGCACTGCGTGGGCGATTCTGCGCCGCGACTCTGGGTGTAGGAACTGCCATAGACCAGCCAGACCGGACGCTTGTCCTCGTGGTGCTTGAGCGAGGCACCATCACTCAGCCGCAGCGAGCGCAGCCGTGTCTCGCGGTACTCGGGCAGCCATATCTCGATCACCTTCTCGCCGGCCGGCAGCTTGTCGAAGCGGAATTCGTTGGCGGTATTGAGATGGAAGGTCGAGTGCAGCTTGCCGTCGCACACCAGGTCGATACGAGCCTGCTCGGTCTCGATCACGTTGTACTCGTTGGGGATGATGGCGTGCAGAGAGCCATCGATGGCGGTGGCATCACTCCTGAACACGATGCGGATGCCCGCGGGCATGCCGGCGCGGCACAGCATCATGTCGTCGATGTCGGTGCGACCGAACAGCCGGCGCTGCTGCTGGGGAATGCGCCAGGGCTTGATCCAGTCATCGCCGCGCTCGAAGCTCATGGCCCCGATCCAGTTGAGCAGGGGGTCGTCCAGTTTCAGTTCTTGCATATCGGGTCTCCGGGGATCGGGTCGCGGGTCAGGGATTGAGACTGGCATTGAGTTCCGGATCGAAGCGGCCGTCCACCAGCAGGTAGAGCATGCGCACCATCTTGCCCGAGCGATTGCTCCAGGCGTGGTTGGTGCCGCGCTGGATCACCACATCGCCCGCGCGCAGCAACACATCCTCCTCATCGAGCAGCAGCGTGATCTCCCCTTCGAGCACCACGGCATAGTCGATCGTTTCGGTGCGATGCATCATCGGATGGCGACCGCCGGCCTCGTAGGTGGACTTGAGGTTGGCCCCGGACTTGCCGAACATCTGCTTTGCCTGCTCCGGCGTAATGGCCCGGGCCTCTGGTGTTTCCGGCGGGATCTCCGAAATGCGGATCTTGGTGCCCATGGGGTCGACGAAGCTGCGCGGGCCGCTGATGGCATCGGGCTCCTCGGCGGTGATGGGGGCAGGCATGGCCGTGGTCTTCCAGATGTCGCTGGTGCGGTAGTTGGCGACGAAGGCGTTGTTGTGGACCATGGGCGCGATGCCATCGGAAATCACGATGGCCTTGCCCTGCTTGTCGTGACCGGTCACGACGCGACGAACGAAACCGCTCATGCTGCCTCCTCCTGAAGGGTTCATGCCGACGGTGCGTGTGCGCACTCTGGATGTTTCATCGGTGCCGGCAGGCAGGCGCAGTATGCCAGTTCCTGGGGCGAGGAGCTGGTCAGCAGCCAGGTGTAGCCATCGGGGACGTAGCTTGCGACATGCTCGGTGGCCACGACACTGCCGCCACCAGAACGCGTGTCGATGATGACCGGCTGCCCCGGGGACTCGGGAATCTTCGGCCCGGTGAGGCCGGCCATGGCATCCGCTGTGGCACCGGGCGCACCGAAGGGCAGCACGAAGCGGATGGGTTTTGCGGGCCAGCGGTCGGCCGGGGCCTGAGCATGAACCAGGGCATGAACAAGGCCAACCGCAAGCAAGACCACACGGGCTGCCAGACGTATCGCTCTTCCTTTGTGCTCATCCGCAGGCGCCTCTTGGCGGGCGCTTCCGCACTGGATTACTTCCCTTGCATGCCTCTCTCTACCGCTGCCGCTACCGAATACCCAGATCGGTCGGCGGACCTTCCCATTGCCTGGAGATCAGTCCTTCCTCGATGGCCTTGATCTGCAGCGCCACATGGCGTGAGTTGACGCGGCAGTTGGCAAAGCCGCCGCCGACGAACCACAGGCCCTCCTGGGCGGTGCGCTTCCACATGTTGTTCATCTCGCCATCCGGAGCGATGCCCCAGACCGGCCCCACCTTCTTCGCCATATCGTCGCCCAGGATCTTGCCCACCATCACCTCCTGGGTGACAAAGCCGGTTGCGAGGACGATCAGGTCGGCCGGCTTCACCGTGCCGTCCTTGAGTTTCGCACCCCCTTCCACGAAGTGGTCGATCTGGTCGAACTGCATCAGCCCCACGTCACCGTCGATGATGAGCTGGGCACAGCCGGCATCCAGGTAATAGCCGCCATAGCGGCGGCGGATCTTCATCTGATGGCCGGCCTGGTCCTCGCCGATGTCCCACTTGAAGCCTCGGGCAATCAGCCCGTCGATCATCTTCCTGTCCAGCTCCACCATGCGCGCGGTAATGCGCTGCAGGTTCTGGCGTGTAACCGGCAGCGTGTTGGTGTTCACCAGCAGGTCGGCGTCGTCCAGCGGTATGCCGTCATAGGTGCCATACACCAGCCGTGCGCTGGGCTTGATGCTTACCACCGTGGTGGAGCCGCGCTGGATGATGGTGGTGTCCACGCCATTGCAGTGCAGGTCCTGCGCCACGTCATGCGCACTGGTCCCCGTGCCCAGCACCAGCGCCTTCTTGCCGCGCCAGTTGGCGCCATTGCTGAAATCGGCGGTGTGCAGTACATCGCCCTTGAAGTCCTTGAGGCCGGGCAGGTCCGGCCGGCGCGGAAAGCCCACCAGACCGTTGGCGAAGATCAGGTGCTTCGGGTGCAGGGTGCGCTCGGTGCCATCCAGCCGGCGCACCACGGCGTTCCACACGCCCTTCTTCTCGTCGTAGCTGCCGCGCACCAGCTCCGTGCCGGTCCAGTAATTGAGCTCCATGGCCCACGCATACGACTCGAACCAGTCGGCCAGCATGTCCTTGGGCAGATACGAAGGCCAATGGGGCGGATAGGGTATATAGGGCAGGTGGTTCACGTCGGTATGGTTGTGCAGCGCCAGCGAGTGGTAGCGCTTGCGCCAGTTGTCACCGACGCGCTCGTGCTTGTCCACGACCAGCGTGTCCACCCCCAGCATGCCCAGGCGTGCCGCAATGGTGAGGCCGGCCTGGCCGCCACCGGCCACCAGCACGGTCGGCTCGCGGTCCGCATAGGCCTGCGCGGCAATGCGCTGGTCCTTCCAGTTGGTGCCCCCGAAATTGCGCGAATAGGCTTCGCCGGTCGGACGGTTCTTGCCGGTCTTCTCCTCGAAGCCCTTGAGTTCCTGCAGGTTGGTCATGAACTGGAAGGCCTTGCCCGGATCGGAGACCACCAACCTGACCACGCCAAAGCCGCGTCCCACCGCCGTCTCGAATTCGAAAATGCCCTCGATGACATCGACACCTGCCCGCTGCACCCGCCGCGGTGGCGTGCGCCCCGCTGCAATGGTGAAGTTGCCGGCGCCGGCGCGGCCCTGCTTTTGCAGCAGCAGGGCAGCTATGGCATCTGCCCCCTGGCGCGGCGTGATCGACCAGGTGAAGGCCAGCAGGTCGCGTGAGTGGCCGTCAGCCGCGAAATGCGCAGCGAGCGCCTTTTCATTGCCTGCCTTCAGTGCCGCCTCGAACGAGGCCAGCCAGAGGCGGACCGCCTCGTAATCGGTCTGTGCGTCGCCTTTGTCCTGAGCTGCTGTTAGGGGTTGATTCATAGGATGCTCCTCCGTTGATTGGTGCTGATTGTCTGCCGGACCCATCGGTTCACTCGGGCTGGTACTTGATGGCCCGCGTGACTTTTTGCCATTTCTCGATTTCCTGTTCCAGCCAGGCTTGCTGTTCGTTCTGCGGCATGGCCCAGGGCTCCACCCCGCTGTTGTTGAAAGCCTGCCGGATATCGTCCATGACGAGGATCTTCTGCATGGACTCGTTCAGCCGGGTGATGACAGGCCGCGGCACGCCGGCGCGTGCCGTCACGCCGTAGAAAGACGCAACCTCGAATTTAGCCAGTCCCTGCTCGTCCAGGGTCGGAACATCCGGGAAGGTGGTGGTGCGCTTGAGGCTGGCCACACCGATGATGCGCAACCTCCCGCTCTTGATCATGGGGACCGAGGGTGGCATGGACAGGAAGGCAAGGTTGGCATTGCCGGCCACCACATCGGCCGTCGCGGGACCTGCACCCTTGTAGGGGACATGGATCATGTCCACGCCGGCCACCATCTTGAGCAGTTCGCCGGCAAGGTGGAGGGCGCCGCCCGTGCCGGAAGAAGCGAAGTTGAGCTTGCCGGGCTGGGACCTCGCCAGGGCAATCAGCTCGTTCAGGTTTCTTGCCGGAACAGCCGGATTGACCGTGAGGATGATGTCGCCGCGCGCCAGAAAGCTGACTGTGGTGAAGTCCTTCACGGTGTCATAGGGCAGGGATTTCTGGGTGCTGGGGTTGATGGTGAAGCTGGAGGTAAAGGTAAGCAGCGTGTAGCCGTCAGCGGGGGCCTTCGCCACAAAATCCCCCCCGATGACCGAGTTGCCTCCCGCCTTGTAGTCGATGACAAAGGGCTGCCCGAGCGCCTCCTGCAATTTGATCGCCACCGGCCGTACCACTTCCAGCGGCCCGCCTGGCGCAAAGGCAATCACGATGCGCACTGGCCTGGCTGGCCAGGTCTGGGCAAAGGCCTGACCAGCCGTCAGGACAAGGACTGTCAAAGCACATAGTTTCAGCATTAATTTCATGGATTACCCCTTTTGTGGGTGATCATGGGCATGCGATGCGCCCGGTGGCTGGGTCAGAGGGATTTGCTCAACACCCGGCCAGGCGACTGGTGACCCACGGTACGCAGCACTGTGGCATTCATCAGGTAGGCGCCCATGGTGGCCGCCAGTTCCATCATGCCCTTTTCTCCGTAGCGACGGCGCGCTGCTTCGTAGGTTGCATCGCTCAACACCAGGTCATCCAGCAGTTCACGCCCGAAACGGATGATCAGGGCGTCGTCGGCAGACAGCCCGTCGAGCGCGCCACGCCTGTCCACGATGTTCAGGGTTGCCTCGGTCACGCCAGCCTTGATCGCCAGCTTTGCATGCGAATTCCATATGTAGTCACTGTCAGCCGAGCGGGCGGCCACGCAGATGGCCAGTTCGGTTTCGGCATCATTGAGTGTCGTGTGGTAACGCAAATGCTCGACCAGGTCGGACATCAGCGCCCCCGCCTTGCCGGCATAGGTGAGGAAACCGCTGGGTGCGGGCACCTTGCCGCGCGTGACACTCAGGTGCCGCACGGCGGCACGCGTCTCATCGGAGAACTCGGGGGAGTCGGCAGGAATGGGGAGTCGGGACACGTGGCTTCCTTGAGCGATAACGGGGGGGGGCGAACAGGCGTGAAGGTTCAGTTCTCGATGCCACCGAATCGGGTGACAAGTTCCTTGAACCGGACGCGTTCCTTCGCACCGAAAGCGGTCAGCGCCTCGGGCGTGCTGATCATGGGGTCAAGGCCGCCCTGCACCAGCTTGCCGGAAGTCTCGGGGTCGGTCAGCGAGGCATTCAATGCCACAGCCAGCACGTCAATGACCGGCCGGGATGTCTGTGCCGGCACGTAAACCGCGAACCAGGAGGTGGCTGAGAAATCGTCGTAGCCCAGCTCCATCATCGTTCTCAGGTCGGGAAAGAGGCCGCTCCTGCCGGTGCCGCC
>CAIPGJ010000051.1 GCA_903864555.1 uncultured Pseudomonadota bacterium
CTCAACGGACTGCGAGTCATCGATTTCGGCCAGTATATGGCAGGGCCCATGGCGGCCATGTTGTTGGGGGACCACGGTGCGGACGTGATCCGCATCGACCCGCCCGGCGGCCCGCGCTGGGACACCCCGGCCAATGCCACCTGGAACCGCAACAAGCGCAGCATTGTGCTCAACCTGAAAAAGCGCAATGACCGCAAGATCGCCAAGGACCTGATCGCCTCGGCCGACATTCTGGTCGAGAATTTCCGCCCCGGCGTGATGGACCGCCTGGGTCTGGGCCACGAGAAAATGATGAAGGCCAACCGCCGCCTCATCTACTGTTCGCTGCCGGGCTTCGGTTCCGATGATCCGCGCGCCAACGTGCGCGCCTGGGAGGGTGTGGTCGGTGCGGCCACCTCCACCTACAAGCCCAACCCGGACGCGGGCACCGGGCGCCCCATCTACACCGCCATTCCGTTCGGCTCCGCCTACGCCGCCTTCCTCACCGCGGTGAGCGTGGCTTTCGCGCTGTCGGCGCGCTCGCGTTCCGGCACCGGCCAGCGCATCGAGATGCCGCTGTTCGATGCCACCTTCACCGCCATGGGGGCGCGCGGCATGAAGGTGCACCGCCATCCGGAAGTGCCGGCATCCTTCAACTGGAGCCGCCAGGTCGAGTGTCAGGACGGCCGCTGGGTGATGTACGTCGCCAACAACATGCGTCATCCGGAATTCCTCAAGGCCACCGGCGCCGACCAGTGGATTGCCGCCAATCTGTCACCCGAGGAGCTGACGCAGAAGGTGGGCGAGCTGTTCAAGTCGAAGACGGCGCTCGAGTGGGAAGCCTTCTGCGAGCAGATCGGCACCGAGTGCGTGACCTGCCACACCAGCGCCGAATGGCTGGAGCATCCGCAGGCACTGGCCACCGGCATCATTGGCGAGTTCGAAGACCCGGTGCTGGGCAAATTCAAGGGGCCCGGCATCAATGCGCGCCTGTCCGACACGCCCGGTTCGGTGCGCCGCCCGCGCCCGACCCCCGATCAGCACCGTGAGGAGATCCTGGCCGAACTGGCCGCCGGCGCATCGCCGGCCAGTCTCCCCGGTGGCGAACCGGCGCTGCGCGCTGCCATGCAGGGGGTGAAGGTGCTGGACCTGTGCATCATCCTTGCCGGCCCCGCCTGCGGTCGCACGCTGGCCGAGTTCGGCGCCGATGTCATCAAGATCGACGACCCGCGCCGCAATCCGCTGCGCTTCCACTTCGACGTCAACCGCGGCAAGCGCAGCGTGCTGCTCGACCTGAAGACCGACGAGGGGCGCGAGATCCTTTACAAGCTGATCGACCAGTGCGACGTGGTGTTGCAGAACTACCGCAAGGACGCTGCGGTGCGCCTGGGCATCGGCTACGAGCAGGTGAAGCAGCGCAAACCATCGATTGTCTATGCCTCGCTCAACACCTTCGGCCAGATGGGGCCGTTTGCCGGGCGTCCCGGCCACGAGCAGATCGGCCAGGCCGTCTCGGGCATGCAGCTGCGCTACGGCGGCCATCGTCCGCTGACCCAGCCGTTCCCGGCCAATGACTATGGCACCGGCCTCTCAGGCGCCTATGCCGTGGCCCTGGCATTGCTGGAGGCGCGTCGCACCGGCCGTGGCCAGCATGTGGACACGGCGCTGGCCTACACCGCGACCATGCTGCAGTCCGGCCTCATCACGGGCTACGCCGGCAAGCAGTGGAATGAGCCGCGCGGCCAGGATGTGCTGGGCAGCGGCCCGCTGCATCGCGCCTACCAGGCTGCCGATGGCTGGGTCTTCGTTGGTGCACGGCCGCGGGACCTCAAGGGCAGCCCGGATCTGGCTGACCTGGCTGGCCTGTCCGGCAGTGCGCTCGAGCAGGCGCTGGAACAGCGGTTGCGCAAGCAAAACGTCGCCGACTGGGTGATCCTGCTCAACAACTCGGGCATCGGCGCGCACGCCGTGGTCGAGAACAGCGAAAAGCTGATGCAGGACCTGCTGGTGGTAAAGCGCGGCATGAGCATCACGCGCGACCATCCCGTGGCGGGTCCGGTGACCACCACCGGCCCTTCGCCCAAGCTGTCGGGCACGCCACTGATTCCGGGGCATCCGTCCACCAGGCCGGGTTCCGACGCCGAAAGCGTGCTGGCCGAAATCGGCATGGCCGGCGAACTGGAGCGGCTGAAGTCCGCAGGTGTCATCGTCACCGAAGGCATCGACGCGGGCGAATGAGGCTGCTCGGGCGCGCACCGTTACTCCACAGGAAGGCATGTCAGCATGAAAAATCCCGTTGGTTGGTTCGAGATCTACGTTGATGACATTGTGCGCGCCAGGGCCTTTTACGAGGCCGTGTTCAAGGTGGGCCTGACGCGGCTCGATACACCCGTGCCCGAGCTGCAGATGTGGTCCTTCCCGATGGAGCAGACTCGCCATGGATCTTCAGGCGCGCTGGTGTGCATGGAAGGCTATCCGGCCGGCGGCAATAGCACCATCATCTACTTTCAGTGCGACGATTGTGCATTGGAGGAGGCGCGGGTGGCCGGGGCCGGCGGCCAGGTCGAGCGCAGCAAGATGGATATCGGCGAGTTCGGATTCATCTCGCTGGTCTATGACCCCGAGGGCAACATGATCGGCCTGCACTCCATGCAGTAGCCATTGGCAGGCAGGCGGGCAGGTGGACAGCAAGCGGGGAGTCGATCAGCCGCTGGTTCCGGCCAGCGCCTGCTGCAGGTGTTCACTGAAGGCATGGGCGATCACCGGCAATTGCCGCCCGGCCAGGTGGGCCAGCACCAGCTGGCTGCGCGGAAAGCCGCGATCCTCGATCTCCCGGGATACCAGCCGCCCGCCATCGGTCACCGCACCGATGGCAATCTGGAAGGTGATGGCCTGCTCGTGATAGACACAGTTGCGCAGCAGCTCGAAGCTGTTGCTCTCCACCACCGGCCGCAGCTTCATTGAACTGCGCGTGAGAAACCGCTCCAGCAACTGCCGGCCTGCCGTGTCCGGATTGGACAGCACCAGCGGATAGTCCGCGCAGTCGCGCAGCCGCAATCCCGGTTTCTGCGCCAGTGGATGGCTGCGATGCATGACCGCGAGCAGTTTCTGCTCCGATTGCACCGTGATGTCCAGGTCCGGGTCGGGACTCAGTCCCAGCACCAGGGCAATGTCGGTTTCGAAGGCGCGCAAGGCGGCGAGGGCGCGCACGTGGTCAGCCACGTCGACGCGGAAATCCACCAGCGGATGCTGCTTGCGAAAGGAGGCCATCACCCCGGGCAGAAAGGCTGGGGCCAGCGCCTGGCTCACGGCCACGCGCACCGTGCCGCGCCGCAGTCCCTGCAATTCCTCGATGCGCGAGCGCACCTGGTCCAGTTCGGCCGAGCGGCTGCGGACATAGCCGATGAAGAGTTCCCCGGCGGCCGTGAGGCGCATGCCGCGGGGCAGCCGCTCGAAAATGGGCGTGCCCAGTTCGGCCTCGATGTCCTGCAGCCGTCGGTTCACGGCCGAAGGCGCAATGTGCAGTCGCTCGGCCGCCTGGCGGATGGAGCCGCAGCGGGCAATCTCGTCGATGTAGCGCAGGAAGCGTAGATGGTTCATGGGTGACTCCAGCCGGATTCCCTCTGGCAAAGCATGAATGATGCCGCATCGGCAACGTGGTGGCCGTGATTCAGCATGGGCGGAGCGCACCGGCGGGCACGTTGTCTGCGTGCAGTGTCTGCATGACCCGTCCACCGGACCTATTCCATGCATCGCGCACCACAATGTGCTGGTCTTCCGCCTTGCCTGCACCAAATGGGGGGGCACCGCCGCCCCGGATCGCAGGCATGGCGCAGGCCGGTATCCGCGCGGTCCGGCCACCCCTTCGCTTTCTTTCCCGGAGACCACGCATGACGCCTCGCCGAGTTTTTCCGCTTATCTCCGCGCTGCTGGCCACCCTGATGCTATGGGCGGTCCCTGTCACGGTGTTCGCCCAGACCAAGCTCAGGATGGTGCTCAACTGGACCTATCAAGGCCCGCAGGGCATCTTCTTTCTGGCCCAGGATCGCGGCTACTTCAAGGCCGAGGGCATCGAACTGCAGATGGACCAGGGCAAGGGCTCGGGCGCCGCGGTGGCCGACGTTGCACGGGGTTCCTACCAGGTCGGCTTCGGCGACATCAATTCAGTGATCCAGCTTTCTGCAACCCGGCCGAAGGAGGCACCGGTGGGTGTCTACATGATTTACAGTGAGCCGCCGTTCTCCATCGCCTCGAAGAAGACCAGCGGCATCGTGCGCCCGAGGGACCTGGAAGGGCGTTCGCTGGCGGCCCCCGCGGGATCGGCCACGCTCAAGCTGCTGCAACTGGTGGCGGAGAAGGAGGGTTTCGATGCCGGCAAGGTGCGCATCGTGAATGCCTCGGCCAACCTGCTCGAGCAGATGATGGTTCGAGGGCAGGTGGATGCGGTGGCGGGCTTCATCAGCACCATCGCCATGGCCTCCAAATCCCTGGGCATGGACCCGGACAAGGACCTCAACTGGATCCGCTACTCCCAGTACGGCGTGAACCTGTATGGCAACGCCCTGGTGGTGTCGCGCGATCTGGCGCAGTCCAGCCCGGAAGTGGTGCGGGGGCTGGTGCGGGCGGTGAACCGCGGCGTGGCCGATACCGTGGCCAATCCGGATGCGGCCATCGATGCGCTGATGCGGCGTGAGCCCCTGCTCAAGCGCGATATCGAGAAGGAACTGCTCCTGCGCACCATGCAGGTGGAGATGACCCATGCGGAAGCGCGCGAGATAGGCTTTGGCGCCATCAATGCCGAGCGCATGACCCGCTCCATCGAGCAGGTCCGCGCCACCTTTGAGTTGCCGCGCACGCCCACGGTCCAGGAGGTGTTCAACCCGGCCTTTCTGCCGCCGCGAGCCGAGCGCAATTTCCGTTTCTGAGCCTGTGCACGGTCCGTAACCCAAGGAGACTGCATGATTCCCTATACGCCACCGCGGGTGGTCACGGAACTGCCGGTGATAGACCTCGGGTCGGCCGGCTGCGCGGCCGACATGCGCAAGGCCTGCATCGACACCGGGTTCTTCTACGTCGTCAATCACGGCGTGGCCGAGGCCACGGTGGAGGCGGCCTTCCTCGCCAGCCGCGCGCTGTTTGCGTTGCCCCAGGCGGAGAAGCTGGCGCTGCTGCAGGCCAAGTCCCCGGCCAAGCGCGGCTATGAGCCACCGGGCACGCAGGTACTGGATGATGGCTCGCCGGCCGACCACAAGGAGAGCTTCCGCTACGGGCCGGATCCCGGGCCATCGCATCCTTATGCCCTGCGCAGGCTCCCCACCTACGGGCCCAGCCAGTGGCCGGCCTCGCTGCCGGGCATCGTGTCGCCGCTGATGGCCTATATCGGCGCGGTGACCTCCCTCGGTAATCGCATCCTTGTCGGGCTGGCCGAGTCGCTCGATCTGCCCCCGGACTATTTCCTCGCCTTCTATGGCCAGCCCATGGCCACCGTGCGGCTGCTGCGCTATCCGCCCCAGCCCGCGGTCGGCAGCAATCTGCTGGGGGCCGGCGCGCACACCGACTGGGGCGGCATCACCCTCCTCGCCCAGGACGATGTCGGCGGGCTGGAGGTGCGCAATGTCGCCGGGGATTGGATAGCGGGGCCGCCGCTGAAGGGCAGCTTCGTGATCAATATCGGCGAGATGATGGCGCGCTGGACCAACGGCCGTTACCAATCCAACATGCATCGGGTGCGCAACAACTCCGGTGCTGTCGATCGTTATTCGATGGCCTGCTTCTATGATCCCGAATACGACTCGCGCATCGAGTGCCTGCCGTCCTGCCTCGTCCAAGGGGAGGCGCCTACCCATCCGCCCTGTACCGCCGGAGAGCACATTGCACAGATGCATGCCCACACCACTGGGGCGCGCACGGCCAGTCCGGCCAGCCCGTCGCTCACCAGGCAGGTGCCGTGAGCGAAGCGCTCCAGGAAGGTGCGCGCCTGGGCAATCTCAACCTGTTCGGTGCGAATATCGCTCGCCTGTGCGAGTTCTACGGCAGCCTGTTCGGCTTTCCCGAGATTGCCGCCCGGCGCACCGCCATCTACCGTGTGCTTGACGCGGGCGGCGTGGAACTGGGCTTCAATGCCCATGCTGCCTACGAACTGCTGGGTCTGGCAGGCCGCCAGTCCCGGGGTGAGGCCCCGGTGACCGCCTATCCGACCTTTGACGTATCACGTCCCGAGGAAGTCGAGGCACTGGCGCTGCGCACCGTCGAGCTGGGTGGGGTGGTAGTCAAGCCGGCCTATCGCACCCACTACGGCGCCTGGCAGGTGGTGCTGGCCGACCCCGAGGCACATGTGTTCCGCATCCACTGCCGTAACGCGCCCGCCACCTGATTTTCCTGGCAGCGTTCCCCCGGACTGTCAGCGGGGACCGCAAGCCACTTCATCAGCGTTGCCGTTCCGGCAACGCAATAAAGCATCAAAAGCATTTCTTCAGATCACATTCCGGCACGCACCGTGCATTGGAAAGGGGCATGAAACGCAAAATGCCCAAAACCGCACAAACACGCACCAGCGTGAAGCCAATTCGTGTGCGAACCCCGTCTGGCGCACCAAAACAGGGAGACGCTGCTTACGGTCCGGTCCCGCACAATGCCTGGACGCTGGATGCCGCCGGCGTCAGCCTGGTGCGCAAGCCGCGGCGTTCACAGCCGGTGCGCTTCGCCGCTGATCCGCTGCCCCTGCAGATCGACGTGGCCGCCAGCGCCCTGCTGGTGGTGGACATGCAGAACGACTTCTGCCACCCCGAGGGCTGGTTCGGCCAGAAGGGCATCGATGTGCGCCCCATGCGCAAGCCCATTCCGGTCATTGCGAAGCTGCTGCCGGCCTGGCGCAAGGCCGGCGGTACCGTGGTCTGGCTCAACTGGGGTGTGCGTCCGGATCGGCTCAATCTCAGTCCGACGCTGTTCTTCAAATCCAAATACAACCTGCGCGATTCGCAAGACACACCCGGTTACGCCGAGCGCTCGCCCGTGGACAAGGGCCGCGCCGTGGTGCCGGGTGACTGGGGCGCTCAACTCATCGAGGAATTCCCTGTCGCTACGTCCGACATCACCGTCTACAAGCACCGCCTGAGCGGTTTCTGGGACAACGAACTGGACAGCCTGCTGCGCCAGCAGGGCATCACCACATTGCTGTTTGCCGGGGTCAACACCGACCGCTGCGTGTTCTCGACCCTGCAGGACGCCGGATTCCTCGGCTACGACTGCGTGTTGCTGGCGGACGCCTGCAGCACGCCATCGCCGTCCTATGTGACGCGCGCCATCCATTTCATCGTCCGGCAACTGCATGGCTTCGTGGCATCGAGCCAGGCCTTGCTGGATGGCCTCCAGCCTTCCGCATCACGAGCATCCGTTTCAAGTGTGTCCAAGCCATCCCGTCCATCCAGAACCTGACCAGGAGATCCGCATGAAGCTTCCCTTCCGCCGCAAGACCCTATCCGCTGCCATGATGGCCGCCGCCACTGCACTGGGTGTCGCCCTGACTGCGTTGCCCACCACCGCCTCGGCCCAGACCAAGGTCAAGATGGTTCTCAACTGGAAGTACGAAGGCGCCCAGGCCTGGTTCTTCCTCGCCCAGGACAAGGGTTACTTCAAGGCCGAGGGCCTGGACGTGGAGATGGACCAGGGCGAAGGTGCGGCCGCCTCCATCCCCAAGGTGGCCTCCGGCGCCTACCAGGCCGGCTTCGGTGACCTCAATGCCATCATTGACCTGGCGGCCAAGCGCCCGGGCGAGGCGCCGGTGGGCGTGTACATGATGTACAACGCCACGCCCTTCGTCATCGTGGTGAAACAGGACAGCCCGATCAAGACGCCGAAGGACCTGGAAGGCCGCACCATTGGCGGGCCCGCCAATGACGGCGCGCTGAAGCTGTTCCCGGCCTTCACCAAGGCGGCCGGCATCAACGGCAGCAAGGTCAACATCTCCAACATGGCGCCCAACCTGCGCGAGCAGATGCTGATGCGTGGCCAGGTCGATGCTGCCTTCGGTTATGTCACCACGGTGACCTTCAGCGCCAAGGCCATGGGCCTGGACCCGGCCAAGGAGCTGCGCTTCATCCGCTACGGCGACCATGGCATGGATCTCTACTCCAACACCATCTTCTTCTCGCCTTCATTCATCAAGGACAACCCCAAGGCCGTCGGCGGCTTCGTGAAGGCGCTCAACCGTGCCGTCCGCGACGTCATCGCCGACCCGGATTCGGGCATGGCTTCGGTGCTCAAGCGCGAGGCGCTGCTCAAGGGTGACGTGGAGAAGGAGAAACTCATGCACACCCTGCGCACCGACATGAGCCATCCGGAAACCGCCCGGCTGGGCCTGGGTGACATCGATGACGGGCGCCTGAAGCGCTCCATCGGCATCGTGGTGGAAGCCAATGCGCTGCCGCGCACGCCGGCGCCGAATGAAGTCTTCGATCGCCGCTTCCTGCCGGCCAAGGCCGAGCGCCCCACCAAGCTGTTCTGAAAGGGCTGATGTGGATCTGCAACTGAAAGGCAGGGTTGTCGTGATCACCGGTCCGGCCAAGGGCATGGGCCGGGCGGTCACGCTGGCCTTTGCCGCCGAGGGCGCCGACCTGGTGCTGGCAGGCCGGGACACGGCGGCCATCGCCCCGGTGGCCGAGGAGGCGCGTGCCCTCGGGGTGCACGCCATCGTGGCTGCCTGCGACATGACGGTGAGTGCCGAATGCGATGCACTGGCGAAGGCTGCGCTGGAGTCCTTCGGTCGCATCGACGTCCTGATCAATGTCGCGGGGGGCTCCGGGCCCATCGGCAAGACCGGCTGGGAGACCACACCGGAAGAATTTGATCAGATCATCGATCTCAACATGAAGGGCAGTTTCAACACCATGCGTGCGGTGCTGCCGGCGATGATCGCGCAGCAATCCGGCAAGGTCGTCAATGTCGGCGGCACCTTCGGCATGCGCGGCCGCGCCGGGCGCATGGCCTATTCGGCCTCCAAGTGGGGCCTGCGCGGCATCACCAAGAGCTTCGCCCTGGAGGCGGGGCCGCACAACATCAACGTCAATTGCGTGGCCCCGGGCATGGTGGACGGCCCGCGTTTCCGCGAAAAGGTCTGCGCCAACATGGCCCGCACCCTGGGCATCAGCCTGGAGGAGGCCATGACACGCCACGCCGCCGACTATGCGCTGCGCCGGGTCACCCTCGACACCGACGTGGCCAA
>CAIPGJ010000052.1 GCA_903864555.1 uncultured Pseudomonadota bacterium
AGGCGATCGCAAAGGAGACCGGCGGTGAGGTGTTCCCGATCCAGGGCGACTGCCGTCGCTACGATGACATCAAGCGCGTGGTGGCCGTCACCATGGAGCATTTTGGCCAGATCGACATCGTGGTGAACAACGATGGCGCGCCGCCCCTAGGCCCGATCGAGTCCTTCGATGACACCGCCTGGGAGCAGGCCATGGAGCGCAACTTCATGTACGTGGTGCGCATGGCAAGGGAGACCGTCCCGCATATGAAGGAGCGTGGCGGCAGCATTCTCAACATCATCTCGCGTGTGGCCATACAGCCACGCGTGAACTTCGCCCTGTCCACCGCGAGCTGGGATGCTGTGATCGGCTATGCCAAGACCCTGTGCCTGGAAATCGGCAAGTACGGCATCAGCGTCAATACCATCCTTTCCGGTTTGATCGAGACGCCGCGCCTGCACAAGGTGGTGCTGACCGGCAACCAGGAAGAAGCTGAAGCCGAGCGCAAGCGCCGCCTGGCAATGATCCCCATCGGAAAGATCGGCGTGCCCGAGGACATTGCCAGCCTGGTAGCCCTGCTGGTTTCCGAGCGTGGCCGCTATATCAACGGCACCTGCATCCAGGTCGATGGCGGCAGCCTGGCTGGGCTGCGTTGAACTGAAATTCATGAACATCACCATCCGGAGTCACCGAGCATGACCGAACTGTCCAATCTGAATGCCATCGATGAAATGCGGCAACTGGCTGAGCGAAAGCCGCCCTATTACTGGGAGTCGCTCAACTTCGCTGAACTGAGCAAGGAGTTCCCGCCGCCGCCGGATTTCTACAACACCGTCTACCGCATGCCCCGCGATCACATACGGGCGTTGCAGGAGATCCGCTTCAGGCAGCAGATCGAGCGCGCCTGGGAGGTGCCCTTCTATGCGCGGCGCTGGAAGGAGGCAGGTCTCGACAAGTCCGACATCCAGTGTGTCGATGACCTGGTCAAGCTGCCTCCCTACACTGTGCACGACGTGCGCGACAGCATAGACCGTCAGCCGCCCTTCGGCGACTTCATGGGCGTCACCGCAGCCGACGGCAAGCGACTTCCCATGGTGGTGCAGACCAGCGGGGGCACCACCGGCCTGCCGCGTGCCATGCTCTACACCCCGCGCGACCGCGAAATCATGTCCATCCTCGGCTCGCGCCGTCTCACCATGCACGGCGTGCGTCCTGGCGATCTGGTACAGGTGACGCGTGCCCTGGGGCTGCCCAATGGCGGATTCGCCGTGCGTGAGGCGCTGTGGAAATACACCGGTGCCATCCCGGTGATGACCGGCAGCGGCAATATCACCCCGACGCGGCGTCAGATCGAGATCATGCGCGCCTGGGGTGTCAGTGTCATCGTCGGCTTCCCCGCCTATCTTCGCCACATGGCCCTGTTTGCCAGGGACGAGATGAAAATCGATCCGCACAGTCTGGGCATACGCGCGCTCGACTCCAACATGGGCGCTGAAGACCGCCGTCCGATCGAGGAATTGTGGGGCGCGCGCTGCCACGACTTCTACGGCGCCCATGAGTCGGGCATGGTGGCGGCCGACTGCGTGTATCGCGACGGCATGCACATCATGGAGGATGCCTTCATCGTCGAGATACTCGACCCCCACACCGGCCAGCCGGTGGCCCAGGGCGAGAAGGGCAATCTGTGCATCACCTCGCTGTTCAAGTACAGCGCGCCGCTGATCCGCTACAACATCAGCGATATCTCCTGCATCATGCCGGGCACCTGCGAGTGCGGCAGCACGCTGCTGCGACTTGAGCGCATCTTCGGCCGCAGCGACACCATGGTGAAGCTGCGCGGGGTGAACGTGTTCCCCGAGGCCATTGGCGCATTGATTGCTGAGGACAAGCGTTTCAATGGCGAATTCTTCTGCGTGGTGGACCGGGTCGGGGCGGCAGGCAACGACGAGATGACGGTGTCCATCGAGGCGCTGGATCCGGCTGCCGACAAGGCCAGGCTTGCCGGGGATATGCAGCAGCGGTTTCGCGAGGCGCTGATGGTGAAGCTGCAGGTGAAGGTCGTGCAGCCCGGCGAACTCGAGCCGCTCACCGGCCTTTCCAAGAGCACCAAGGCGGCACGTCTGAAGGACAACCGCAAAGGCTGAGCGCTACCACACCACAGTCACACCACACGACACAAGCACGGAGGTTCACGCAATGAAGGTATTCGAAAGGCTGGCACAGGCCTTCAAGGCCGAGGGCGTGACCGCCACCTTCGGCATGATGGGCGATGGCAACATGTTGTGGCTGTCCGAAATGCACCGTCTGGGGGTGAAGGTGCACGAGGTGCGCCACGAGGGCGCGGGTCTGGGCATGGCCGACGGCATGGCGCGAACCACCGGACAGCCGGGCGTGGCCACCACCACCTGCGGTCCTGGCGTGACGCAACTGGCCACCTCGCTGGTGGTGGCGAGCCGTGCACGCTCGCCGGTGGTGGCATTCTGCGGCGAGCATCCCATCAGCGACGATGAGTACAACCAGCGCCTGGACCAGGCGCGTTTTGCCGAGGCCTGCGAGACGGGCTTTGTGCGCCTGGGCATCGAGCAGGACACCGACGAGTGCGTGCGCAAGGCCTTCTACAAGGCGCGCACTGAAAGCCGTCCAGTGATGCTGAGCGTCCCGATGGACCTGCAGACCAGGAATTTCGAGGATGACGAGCCTTATGTGCCCTCGACCACGCTGATTACACCCTGGCCGGTGCATCCGGACCCGCGCGCCATCGAGGCGGCGGCTGACATCATCGCCGGAAGCAGGAAGCCGCTCATCATCGTTGGCAAGGGGGCGAGGCGCGCCAATGCCGGGCCGGAGATTCTCAGGCTGGCTGAGCGCATCGGCGCCCTCATCGCCACATCGCTGCTGGCCAAGACCTGGCTCAACGAGGACGAGTTTCATGCCGGCATCTCCGGCAGCTACGCCAACCGGACCGCGATCAATTACTTCCATGAAGTCGATTGCGTCATCGGCTTCGGCGCCAGTCTCAATCGTTATACCACCGAGAATGGTTATCTGTATCCGGAAGCGCGCTTCGTGCAGTTCGACACCCAGCCCGGCGTGGTGATGGCCGGGGTCAAGGGCGCGCAGTGTTACGTGCAGTCCGATGCAAAGGCGGGCGCCGAGGCGCTGGACAAGGCCCTTGGCGTGCGTGGCTTCCGGCAGACCGGCTTTCGCACCCCCGAGATCCGCGCGAAGCTGAAGCTGCAATTCGAGGATCCCACCGAGTTCGCACTGGATCCGGGCACGCTGGATCCGCGCAAGGCCTGCCTGCTCATCGATGAAATGGTGCCGCCGGAGATCGGCATGATCTCCGGCACCGGCATGGTGGCCAACATCTCCAACATGGTGATGCGGCGCCAGCGCCCGCTCAGCATGGCGAGCCACGCCTTTGGCTGCATCGGCCAGATGATGCCCGCCGCCATGGGCGCCATCGTCGCTACTGGTAACCAGCCCCTGGTGCTCCTGAATGGCGATGCCAGCACCATGATGCATCTGGGTGAATTCGAGACAGCGGTGCGCTATGGCATGCCGCTGCTCATCGTCGTCATGAACAACGAGGCTCTGGGGCCGGAATACTACAGTCTGGAATTGAAGAAACGCGATCCCATGACCGCCATCGTCACCACGCCCGACCTGGGCGCGGTGGGCACGGCCCTGGGCGGGCGCGGCGCCCTGGTTCGCAAGCTGGACGATCTGCGTGCGGCCATTCAGTCCTGGGTGGACAAGCCCGGCCCCATGATCATAGACGTGCGGGTTTCGCGTACGGTGCTGCCCATCCCTTACCGGCGTATCTATCACGGGTCCAATGATTGAGAGTGCCTAACAATGCGAGGGGACACCTCCCCTCGCGCTCCCCTATGTCAGGGCGCCTGACGGCAATTCTGTCAGGTGCTCCAAGTGATATTTCAGCTGCAAGATTGGCATTGACAAACGTGATCAGATGCAGGCTACCCCGGTATCAACACGGTCCATGAAGCAAAACACAAACCTTGACAGGAGGCTTCGGTGAACAGGCATCCCAACATCATTGCAGGCGTGGCTGGACTGTGCATGCTGGCTGCGACAGGCCTGCTGCAGGCGCAGCAGTATCCGGTCAAACCCATACGCTTTGTTGTGCCCTACACCCCTGGCGGCATTACCACGGTGATCACCCATCTGGTCGGCGGAAAGCTGACCGATGCCTGGGGGCAGCCGGTGATCGTGGACAACAAGCCGGGTGGCAACGCAGCCATCGGTGCCGAGTTCGTCTCCAAGGCCCCGGCAGATGGTTACACCATCATGCTGATCGCCGCAGCGCACGTGGTGCTGCCCCATCTCACCGCCACACCCTATGATCCGATCAAGGATTTCTCGCCCATCGCCTCCCTCGATGCAAGCGACCAGCTCATGGTCGTGAGTCCCGGCCTGCCGGTGAACAACCTGAAGGAGTTCATTGCCTACGCGAAAGCCAGGCCCGGGCAGCTCAACTACGCCTCGGCCGGCAATGGCTCGTCCAATCACCTGGCCACCGAGCTTTTCAACATGATGGCCGGCACGCAAATCAGGCACATCCCCTACAAGGGCACGGGACAGGCCGTCACCGACGTCATGGCGGGGCAGGTGCAGTTGACTCTGAACACGCCGCTGCCGGTGGTGGCCATGGTGAAGTCCGGCAAGCTCAAGCCTATTGCCATGTCAGGCGAGAGGCGGCTGGCTTCTCTGCCGGCGGTGCCCACCTTCAATGAGGCCGGGCTGCCCGGGTTCGAGGCCAAGAACTGGCACGGCGTCATCGGCCCCGCTGGCATTCC
>CAIPGJ010000053.1 GCA_903864555.1 uncultured Pseudomonadota bacterium
GGTCCGCCCATCCCTTGCGGCGAAGAACGTGCCCGAGCTGGTGGCGCTGGCCAAGGCGGCGCCGGGCAAGCTGAATTACGGCTCGTCGGGCATCGGCGGTCAGGCGCATTTCGCAGGCGAATTGTTCGATGCGCTGGCCGGCACCAAGATGACCCATGTCCCCTACAAGGGCGCCGCCGATTTTGTCGCCGCCACCGTGGCCGGGCAGATCGACCTGGCCTTTCCCAGTGTGGCCTCGGCCGTGCCGCTGGTGGGCTCGGGCAAGCTGCGCGCGCTGGCGGTGACCAGCCCCACGCGCACGGCATTGTTGCCCGATGTGCCCAGCCTGGAGGAACTCGGGCTCAAGGGTTATGACCTGGCGGTGTGGTACGGTCTGCTGGCCCCGCGCGGCACGCCCACAGCCGTGGTGAGGCGCATCAATGAGGTCATCAACAAGTCCTTCGGTGCAACCGAGATGAAGGAGCAGCTGGCCCGACAGGGCTCGGAGGTTCGCCTCATGAGCCCGGAGCAGTTCGCCACGCTCATCCAGAAGGAATTCGCGCAGAATGTGCAGCTCATCAAGGCTGCCGGCATCAAGCCCGAGTAGGAGGATTTCATGCACGTATGCTCACCCGTCGGCCCCTCGGCCGGACACCGGATAGTATTCGCCGACAGGCCCACCTCGCTGGAGGGACTGCGCATTGGCCTGCTGGACAACCAGAAGGCGCCGGTGGACCGCATCCTCGACCACCTGCGTGCGCGGCTGTCCGAGCGCTTTCCCGGCACCAGCTTCGTGCCCGCCGCGAAGAAGCTCACCGGCCATCCGGCCGCCGAGGAAGTGCTGCGCAGCCTCGAAGGTTGCGATGTGGTGATCAACGCCCTGGGCGATTGAGGCTCCTGCACGTCGTGGAGTGTCCACGACTCGGTCGAGATCGAAAAGCGCGGGGTGCCCTCGGTGTTGCTGGTGAGCACCAGTTTCGACGGTCTGGCGCGCAACCAGGCGCGCGTGCTGGGCATGCCGGCGCTGCCGCGCGTGGTGCTGCAGCATCCCATCGGCGGCACGCCGCTGGATTCGGTGCTGGCCAAGGTGGATGCCGCGCTGGAGGAGATCGTCACCCGCCTGACCACGCCGCTGCAGGCCGAACCGGCGTCGCAGGCCGCAGCGCTGGCTGACTGGGTGCACCTTGAGAACTCCGGCGACTGGACCGGTGTGCAGGACGAGTTCCTGCGACGTGGCTGGAGCGACGGCCTGCCGGTGGTGCCGCCGACGCGCGAGCGGGTGCACGCCATGGTGGCGGCTTCGCGCCTGCCGCCGGACTTCGTCGCCGGTCTGGTGGCGCCGAGGCTGGGCATCGCCACCGTCGAACTGATCGCCGCCAATGCCGTGATGGCCGGTTGCCGGCCGCAGCACATGCCGCTGCTGGACTGGGCGAATATTATTTAATTTATATAATATGGGTTCAGTTATTGTTTCTATATTTTCTTTATAACGAATAGAAGAAGATTCTGTCAGTGTTCCCGCGATGACCACGTTTCCGCCGGGAGCTAAAGTTAAACCATCAATCCAAGCGTTTGAAGAAGGATTTCCTACTCCTAATTTTAAGGTAGCAGAATAACCAGCAGGATA
>CAIPGJ010000054.1 GCA_903864555.1 uncultured Pseudomonadota bacterium
CCTCGGAGCTGGCGAAGCTGAAGAAGCTGGGGCAGGACACTGGCTTGAAGCTGTAGGAAGCTGCGGCCACGGCTGGCGCCGTGGCCTGCTGCCTGCCCCGTCCGGGCGCAGGCTCTTCCCGATACGGGTATCAAAGGAGCGGCCGGCGCGCATGAGGGAAATCCGCATCATCGACCAGACCATACGCGACTCGCATCAGTCGCTGTGGGCCACACGCATGAGCGCAGCCATGATGCTGCCGATTGCCGACAAGCTCGACCGTGCCGGCTTCGAATGCATCGACGTGCCCATCGGCGGGGTGCATGTGGATGTCTGCGTGCGCTACCTCAAGGAGAACCCCTGGGAGCGCCTGAAGCAGTTGCACCAGCGCATCCGCCGGACACCCACCTACGGCACCATCCGCAACCGCAGTGGCACCAGCTTCGATGTCATTGCCGAGGACCTGCCCATGCTCTGGGTGGAGCGCCTGATCGCCAACGGCATCCGGCGCTTTCGCATGTATGACGCGTTGTTCGACCAGGACATCATCATCCGGCAGTTGCGCTACGCCAAGGAACTGGGCGCCTACACCGTGGGCGCACTGGCCTATGGGCTGAGCCCGGTGCATACCGATGCGCTGTACGCTGAGAAAGCCAAAGAGCTGATCGACAAGGCGGGGGTGGACGCCATCATGCTCAAGGATGCCGCCGGTCTGCTCACGCCGGACCGTATCCGCACCCTGGTGCCAGCGCTGCTGGCAGTGTGCGGCAAGCGGCCGCTGGAGTTGCACAGCCATTGCATCACCGGCCTGGCGCCGCTGGTTTACCTGGATGCGGTGGAACTGGGGGTGAACCAGATCCACACCTCGATCGCGCCGCTGGCCAATGGCGCGGCGCAACCGGCGACGCAGACCATGGTGCGCAACCTGCGCGACCGGGGTTACGCGGTGAACGTGGATGACCGGCTGATCGATGAAATCAGCGAGCATTTCACCAAGGTGGCGGCGCAGGAGGGCAAGCCCGTGGGCAAGCCCATGGAATACGACGCCTTCCACTTCGCGCATCAGGTGCCCGGGGGCATGCAGAGCAACTTCAAGGCGCAGCTGGATCAGGTAGGCCTGGGCAACCGTCTGGATGATGTGCTGCACGAGTGCGTGCGCGTGCGCGAGGAACTGGGCTGGCCAGTGATGATCACGCCTTTCTCGCAGTTCGTCGGCACGCAGGCGGTGCTCAACATCGTTGCGGGCGAACGCTACAAGCTGGTGCCCGACGAGATCAAGAAATATGCCCTGGGCTATTACGGCCGGCTGCTGGCGCCGGTGGCGCCTGATGTGCTGCAGAAGATCATCGACAATGGCTCGCAGAATATCCCCCTGGAAGCTGAAGAACCGGAGCCGGGCGTGCCGGCGCTGCGGGCGCGCTTTCCCGGTATTAGCGACGATGAGCGCCTGCTGCGTCATTCGTATGCCGGCAACCAGGTGGACGAGATGTTTGCTGCGGGTGCGATGAAGACGACCTACGAGTTCGAGCCACCCATCGCCCGGCTGCTGCGGGAACTGGCGAAGCGCCCGCGCCTGGCGCGCGTATTCGTGCAGCGGCCCGGCTTGCTGATTGACCTGCGTCGCTGACCTTCCACCAGGCTGTGGGTGGGGGTGTAGTTCTATAATGTGGAACGGTAGAGGTGGTGACAGCTATGCCTGCCGCATGATGTCGACGCGGGGCGGTAAGCTTCGACGTCGTGCCCACGGTCATGGTGGATGGTGGATTCGGTGATGGCGTCCGGGCCGAGCGGGTGGTCTGGCACTGGATGAAGACAATGCGCAAAAAACAAGGGGAGCAGGCATGGACCTGAGCAACGAAGACGTCCTGAAGATACTCAAGATCATCGACGAATCCGGCTACAACGACATCCGTCTGGAGATCGGTGACCTCAAGCTGCATGTGCAGAAGGAAGGCGCCGCTGGACTGGCCGCCCCGGCTGCATCCTTTGCCGCTGCGCCCGCCGCAGCCGCCCCGGTCGCAGCGCCTGCGCCAGCCCGGGCAGCCTCCGCCGCTGCGGCGCCCGCAGTCAAGGCACCGCTGCCACCCGCACCCGTCAACGAGCCCCTGCCCGAGGGCATGGTGGCGGTGAATTCACCGGTGCTGGGCACCTTCTATCGCGCCTCCTCGCCCGGCGAGAAGTCCTTTGTCGAAGTCGGCCAGAAGGTCGGCCCCAATGACACGCTGTGCCTGATCGAGGTGATGAAGCTGTTCAACTCGGTCAAGGCCGGTGTCAGCGGCACGGTGACGCGCGTCCTTGCCCAGAACGGCGCCCTGGTGGAACACGGCCAGCCGCTGGTGTTCATCCAGCCGGACGCCTGAGCGCATGAGCGCGACGCCTCTTCCGTCGCTGCGCCCGGTCCAGCGGCTGTTCATCGCCAATCGCGGCGAAATTGCGCTGCGCATCCTGCGGGCTGCGCGGTCCCTCAACCTGGAAGTGGTGATCGGCGTGTCCGAGGCGGACCGCCACACCCAGGCGGCCCGCCTGGCAGACCGCGCCGTGTGCATCGGCCCGGCGCCGGCCCTGGATAGCTACCTCAACCGCAATGCCATCGTGCAGGCGGCCCTGGGCACCGGCTGTGATGCCATCCATCCGGGTTACGGCTTCCTGTCCGAACGCGCCGTGTTCCAGCGCCTGTGCGTGGAGAATGGCATCACCTTCGTCGGTCCCACGGCCGAGGCCATCGAGGCGGTGGGCGACAAGCTGGCCGCGCGCCGCATCGCCGACACCATCGGCGTGCCCACGGTGCCCGGCACCGATCATGTGAAAAGCGCCGATGACGCGCTTGCTTTTGCCGAGCGCGCCGGTTATCCCTTCCTGTTCAAGGCCAGCGCCGGCGGCGGCGGTCGTGGCATGCGCGTGGTGCGCAAGCCCGACGAAGTGGCCTCCGCCTTCAATGGCGCCAGTGCCGAAGCCGGCTCGGCCTTCGGTGACTCGACGCTCTTCATCGAGCGCTATATCGAGCGTGCCCGCCACATCGAGATCCAGATCATCGCCGACGCCTACGGCAACATCGTGCACCTGGGCGAGCGCGACTGCTCCACCCAGCGCCGCCACCAGAAGGTGATCGAGGAGGGCCCCTCGCCGCTGCTGTCGGAGGAGAAGCGCCAGCAGATGGGCGAGGCGGCGGTGAAGCTGATGCGCCATGTCGGCTACCGCAATGCCGGCACCGTCGAATTCATCCTCGACATGGATACCAGCGATTTCTACTTCCTCGAAGTCAACACGCGCATCCAGGTGGAGCATCCGGTGACCGAGATGATCACCGGCACCGACCTGGTGGCCGAGCAGATCCGCGTGGCCGGTGGCGCGAGCCTGTCCTTCACCCAGGAGGACGTGCGCATCAGCGGCCATGCCATCGAGTGCCGCATCAATGCCGAGAACCCGCGCAAGGGCTTCATGCCCAGCCCCGGGCGCATCACCCGCTGGCAGGCGCCGCAGGGCGAGGGCGTGCGCCTCGACTCGCACTGCGAGGAGGGCGGCATGATCCCGCCGTATTACGACTCCATGATCGGCAAGCTCATCGTCCACGGGCGTGACCGGGCCGAGGCCGTGGCGCGCATGCGCGCGGCGCTGTCCACCTTCGAGATCGAGGGCATCCAGACCACCATCCCCTTCCACCTCGCCGTGCTGGCCCATCCGGACTTCCTCGAGAACCGGGTGACCACGCGCTGGACCGAGGAAACCTTCATCCGTCAATTCATGGCCGCCAAGGCCGCCCCGGAGAACGCAGCGTGAGCACGAAAACAAGCAAGGCTGTCAGCAAGCGCATCGGACTCGTCGATCAGACCTTCCGCGATGGCCCGCAGTGCCTGTGGGCTTCGCGCATGACCACCGCCATGATGCTGGGCACGGCCGAGAAGATGGACCGCATCGGCTTTGATTACCTGGACGTCACCGGCGCCGGTGGCAACTTCGACGTGGCGGTGCGCTACCTCAAGGAAAACCCCTGGGAGCGCCTCACCCTGCTGAGGAAACACATCACCAACACGCCCATGATGTTCGTGGTGCGCAGCAAGAACGACGTGGGTTTCAAGGTGGTGCCGAGCGACATCTCCTTCCTCTGGATTGAGCGCTTCTTCGCCCACGGCATCACCCACTTCCGCACCAACGACCCGCTGCAGGATCTGGACAACATCGTGCCGATGCTGCAGTACGCCAAGGAGATCGGCTGCTACACCGTGGGCGCGCTGGCCTTCGGCTACAGCCCGGTGCACACCGACGAGATGTACGAGCAGAAGGCGCGCGAGCTGGTGAAGCGTGCCAATGTCGATGCCATCATGATCAAGGACGCGGGCGGCCTGCTCACCCCGGACCGCATCCGCACCCTGGTGCCGGCGGTACGCCGCGGCATCGGCAAGACGCGCCTGGAGCTGCATAGCCATTGCATGACCGGCCTGTGCCCGCTGGTCTACCACGAGGCGGTGAAGCTGGGCGTGGACCAGATCCACACCGCCATCCCGCCGCTGGCCAATGGCGCTTCGCAGCCGGCCATGCAGACCATGGTGAGGAACCTGCGCGGCATGGGCTATACGCTGGATGTCGATCTCGACCTGGCCGACGAGGTGGGGGAGTACTACTACCGCGTGGCCGAGCAGGAAGGCAAGCCGCTGGGCGTGCCCACCGAATACGATGCCTTTCACTTCGAGCACCAGATTCCCGGCGGCATGATCAGCAATTTCCGCTCGCAGCTGGCCGAGATGAAAATGTCCAACCGGCTGGACGAGATCCTGCACGAGGCGGCGCGCGTGCGCGGCGAACTGGGCTGGCCTATCCTGATCACGCCGTTTGCGCAGATCGTCGGCACCCAGGCCATGCTCAACGTCACCACCGGCGAGCGCTACAAGGTCATCCCGGATGAGCTCAAGCGCTACGTGCTGGGCTACAACGGCAAGCTGCTGGCGCCGGTCGATCCCAACGTGCTCGACAAGATCATGCAGAACGGCTCCGGCGACATTGCCGACGTGGCGCACGATCCGGAGCCGGGCGTGGCGGGGCTGCGCAAGAAGTACCCCAACATCAGCGACGAGGAACGGCTGCTGCGTTATTCCTACGCCGGCTCGCACGTCGATGACATGCTGGCCACCGGGGCCACCAAGACCGATTACCTCTTCCACCAGCCCATCGCCCGCATCCTGGAAGCGCTGGCCAAGCGGCCGAAGATGGCGCGGGTGTTCATCCAGAAGAAGGACTTGCTGATCGACATGCGGAGCTAGCCCGGCGGGCGGCAGGGGCTGAAATCCGGCCCTGCTGCCTGATTACATTGGCTGCATTGGCCCAATGACCATGGGCATCAGCGTCATTAAATGATAATAATGATCCGGTCCAATGCCGGATCAGGCCTGCTTCGCTGATTTGCCTGTCCCTGCCGGCTTGCCTTTGGCGGGCTTGGCCGGCTCGCGCGGTTTCTCCGGCGGCAGCACGATCTGCGTCTGCGTGACCATGGCAGCACGGGTGCCGTCGGCATTGCTGATGGTGGTCTGCCAGACCATGGTGCGCCGGCCGATGTGCAGCGGCACTGAAACGGCCCTGATCAGCGGCGGCAGCGCGGCCGAGAAGAAATTCGTCTTCGATTCGATGGTCACGGTGCGCTGTCCGGGTTCCAGGTTGACGATGGTGCCGGCGGCCCCGACGGCATCGCCAAAGGCCATCACCCCGCCGCCGTGGACGTAGCCCCAGCGTGTCACGTGCTTGGACTTGATGTGCATTTCTGCAACCACCTTCTTGCGGGTGATCGAGATGATGCGCATGCCCAGCTCGCGCGGCAGGCCGATCTTCATGCCGGGCGGGATGCTGACCGGGGATTTGGTGCTGGCGGTTTTCTTCTTCGTCATGTCGGTATTCGGATGGTGTGGAAGCTGGGGTCGGCAGTGTAGTGTGTTTCCGCGGTGAGGGCTCGCGCTGGGGCGGCGGATTGCTCCGGTTCTTTACCCATCTCCGGCGAGCCGCTGGCTGCTTTACCCCCTTGTCAAAGGTTCTTCGCCGATTTCCGGGAAGACG
>CAIPGJ010000055.1 GCA_903864555.1 uncultured Pseudomonadota bacterium
GCTGCTGGTGTGCGAAATGGGCGCAAAGCTTTTCTGCACGTCCCAGGCAAGATCCTTGTAGAGCAGGCCGGTCAGCACAAAGGTCGGCGTCACCAGCATCATGGTGTAGCCATTGGGCGCCGCCTTGGCGACATGGGCGTAGGCAATGGTGCCGCCTGCGCCGGGCTTGTGCTCCAGCACCACCGGCTGGCGCAGACTGTCACCCAGCTTCTGGGCATACAGTCGCGCGGTGATGTCAAACGACGCACCTGGCTGGGCCGGCACCACCAGCGTGACTGGCCTGGCGGGAAAGGCTGCGGTGGAGTCCTGGGCCTGGCACGCAAGCGGCAAGGCACTGCATACCATGGCACCCAGCACGGCTACACGACGCATCGACTTCATCACCTGACTCCCTCTGATAACCCCACACATTCAAGAAAGACGGGCGGGCCTGCTAGTTCTTGGCCCAGCCCAGGCGCTCCGACAACAGCTTCTCGCGCTCCGAAGCCCTGCGCATCTCCGCGGTGAAATCGGCACTGTTGCGATGCAAGGCGGTGAGTTCGAACTTGTGTCCAGCAAGGCCGGATGTGCCGGGTCATCCATGGCCCGCTTGAAGCCGTCATGGATGCGCTGGACCACCCGGGGTTCCATGTTCTTCGGCCCGGCGATGCCGACCTCCGAAGCGAGCGTGACGTTGTAGCCCTGCTCCTTTGCCGTGGGCACATTGGGGAAACTGCGGGGACGCGCCTCACCGAAGGATGAAAGAATGCGCACGCTGCCCGCGCGTACCTGGGCATTCAGGAAGAACGTGTCAACCAGCAGGTCGACATGCCCGCCCAGCAGGGCGGCACTCGCATCGGGTGCGCCCTTGAAGGGCACATGCGTCAACCTTGCCCCGGATGCCTGGCCGAGCATGTCCATGATCTGGGCGCCTGCAGAGATGGAGCCGATGGTGCCGAAACTCAGCGTCTGCGGTTTTGCCCTCGCGGCATCGATCAGGTCCTTCAGCGATTGATGCGGAGATTCAGCCCGCACCATGCCGGCAAATCCGGTGCTGTAGGCACCGATGATCCAGGTGACATCGCGGAACGGGTCGAAGTTGACGGCCTGGACATGCGGCACCCGGACCCAGGGAATGTAGGTCTGTGCCAGGGTGTAGCCATCGCCGCGCTCGATACGGGCCATGGCATCGGCGCCGAAGGTGGCGCCTGCACCGGGCCGGTTCTCGATGAGGAAGCGCTGGTTGTTGAAATGCCGGACCGAGAGTTCCGCGAGGCCGCGCATGTAGAGGTCACTGAGGCTGCCGGCCGTGGTGCCGACAATGACCGTGACAGGGCGGGCCGGGTAGGCACTGGAAGACTCCTGTGCCATGACCAGACCGGGCAGGATGCCCACGCACCACACAAGCAATAGCCCACAGACACGCATCATGTGCGTTTGCATCACGCGCCTCCTTGCATCGCGGTCCACCCCTGTAGCGGGGTTTGATATTGACCCGGACATCCTTGAGGCCATCATAGCAGTTCAACCCGGTATGGCACCGTGCCCAGCCTTCCGGTCGGCACTGCATCCGGATCAGGCCTGGGCGTCCGGACTGGCGCCAGCGCCGCCTGTCAGACCGGCAGCTTCAGCACATTGCGCGCAATGATATTGCGCTGGATTTCGTTGGTGCCACTGGCGATGGTGGATGGAAAGGTGTCGTAGTACTGCCCGAGCACATTGAGGGGATCACCGGCGAAGGTGATGCCACCGGCGTGGCCGCCGCAATTGCCAGCCGCCTCCACCAGCAGTTCACTCAAGCGCTGAAAGGTTTCGCTGCCCCAGATCTTGAGCATGGAGACATCCGGCCCCAGCGCTACGCCGCGGCGCACCAGTTCAGCGTACACCTCGTACAGGCTTGCGTGATCTTCGACATCCAGTCGCACCCGGGTCAGCCGGTCGAGAAAGACCGGATCCTCAAGCAATCTACGCTCGCGCGCCAGGCGCATCAGCCGCGTCAGCGCCTGCTGCGGGCGCTTGGGACTGCCCGAGAACAGGCGCTCGAAACCGAGCAGGGCCCTGGCCACCTTCCAGCCGCCGTGCAGCTCTCCGACCAGATTGGAGGCGGGCGTTCTGGCGCCATCGAAGAACACCTCGCAGAA
This sequence comes from uncultured Pseudomonadota bacterium, assembly GCA_903864555.1. The sequence goes on from CAIPGJ010000055.1 coordinate 2,121, forward strand.
GTGCGAATAGCCCGAGATGTTGCGGATGGTACGGATGGTGATGCCGGGCGATTTCAGGTCAAGCAGGAGGAAACTGATGCCGTCCTGGTTGCGACCGCCGCTGCGTGTGCGCGCCAGCATGAAGATATGCGTGGACTCCGCGCCGTAGCTGGTCCAGATCTTCTGTCCGTTGATGACAAACTCATTGCCGATCCGTTCAGCCGTCGTGCGCAGGCTGAGCAGATCCGATCCGGAATTCGGTTCGGAGTAGCCCTGACACCAGCGTTCCTCGCCGGTCAGCATCGGCGGCAGATAGCGCTCGCGCTGCTCCGGCGTGCCATGGCGGATGAGCAGGGGGCCGATCAGGTTGATGCCGTGGTCGGGTCCGCGCGAGACACCCCAGCGTTCGCGCTCTTCGATGAAGATGAGCAGTTTGGACGGCGTGAGGCCCATGCCGCCATGTTCGCGTGGCCAACTGGGTGCCATCCAGCCCTTCTGCGACAGCGTGGTGAACCAGCCGCGGATGACCTCCCAGGTCGGGTAGTAATCGAGGTGGCGCAGATCGGCGGGATAGTGCTTCTCGAAGAACAGTCGAACCTGCCCGCGAAACTGCTCATCGGTGAGGCTGTTCCAGTCAGTGTCGCGCGGCAGTTCCGCCTCAGGCATGCGGAGTCCTGCATGCGCATCGGCATCGGCCAGCGCCACGACCCCGTAGCGGCGACGATGGGCGGCTGAATTTCCCAGCCAGGCCGACAGCACCAAGGCACGCTTGAGGTACAGGCCGATGTCGCAGTCATGGGTGAAGCCGATGGCCCCGTGCATCTGCACACATTCTCGCAGGATGGCCAGCGCCGCTTCGCCACTGCGTATCCTGGCACGGCTGGCTGCCGCCTCGGCTGCAGCGGCCGATTCGTAGCGGTCCACCACCCCGATGCAGGCGCGCACCACCGCCCGACTCAGCTCGCGTTGTATGTGCATGTTGACGGCGCGATGCTGCAGCGCCTGGAAAGCGCCGATGGGCTGGCCGAATTGCACGCGGGTGCGCAGGTAATCCAGCGTGATGTCGAGCGCGCGGTCCAGCACGCCTTGCGTCTCGGCTGCCGCCAGCACCAGGGCTTCGTTCGCGGTGCGTGACAGCACCGCAAGCCCGTGATCGGGGCCGGCGACGCGGGCAGCGCCTGCCACCGGCACCGAATGGAAGCTCAGCTTCGAGGTGACGCTGCCATCGGCGCGCCGTTCCACC
>CAIPGJ010000056.1 GCA_903864555.1 uncultured Pseudomonadota bacterium
ATGCACATCGAGCAGGCGACGCTGGGCCTCCCCCCGCAACAGCGTCTGGTGGGCGTTCTGCCCGTGTATGTCGACCAATGCGTCGCCGGCTTCGCGCAGTTGCGCCAGGGTGGCCGGATGGCCGTTCAGAAAGGCACGTGAGCGCCCGGCCCGATCCACCACGCGCCGCATCAGCAAGCGTCCGCCGTCGCCCTCCAGAGCCTGATCATGCAGCCAGGCCTGCAAGGCGGCATGCCCTTCGATGGAGAACTCCGCCGTGATATCCGCTCGCTCGCAGCCGGCGCGCACGTCACCGGCATCGGCCCGACCACCCAAGGCCAGCGCGAGCGCATCGATCAGTATGGATTTGCCCGCGCCGGTTTCGCCTGTCAAGGCCGTGAAGCCGGCGTCGAAATCCAGATCGAGTTCGTCGACGATGACAAAGTTGCGTATGGCCAGGTGCAGCAGCATGGCAGCCGGCTTTAGAGGATTCCGCTCCAGTGCAGCTTCTCGCGCAGCATGGCGAAATAGCTGTAGCCGGGGGGATGGAGGAAGACGCTGGTGAAAGGAGCCCGACGCAGCACGATGCGCTCGCCCTCGTGCAGGTCCCCCTGCAACAGCCCGTCGTAATTGAGCCGGGCGTCGGCGGCGCGCTTGAGCGTGACCTCGATGACCGAGCGGTCGCTGACCGCGATCGGCCGGTTCGACAGGGTGTGTGGCGAAATGGGCACCAGGGCAAATCCAGGCACCCCGGGCTGCACGATGGGACCACCTGAGGACAACGCGTAGGCAGTGGAGCCGGTGGGTGTCGTGATGATGAGCCCGTCGGAGCGCATGTCATAGACGAACTCGCCGTCGATGTGCACCAGCAGTTCCAGCATGCGCCCGGAAGCACCCTTGTTCACCACCACATCGTTCAAGGCCAGGGTCGCAAAGGACTCGCGCCGCTCGGACTGGACTTCGGCCGCCAGCAGCGTCCGCTCTTCGATGGAGTACTCGCCATCGAGGATGCGGCCCATGACCTCCATCATGCTGCCGGCGGAAATGTCGGTCATGAAGCCCAGCCGCCCCTGGTTGATGCCCACCAGCGGCACCTTGGACTGGGCCAGGTTGCGCGCGGCATTGAGCATGCTGCCATCACCACCCAGCACCACGGCCAGGTCAGAATCGCTGGCGATACGGGCATAGGAGACTGTGGACATTCCGGAGACCTCGCAGGTCCTGGCCGTGTCCTCCTCGACGCTGACGGTGCAGCCGCGATCCTCCAGGAAACGCCCCAATCGATGGAATGCCTCGGCATTCTGCGGTGTGTTGTAACGCCCGATGAGCGCGATTTTCATGAATGAAGGCATGCCCGGATTAGAACATATTCAAACGTCCGGCGAGCGCTCCGGTGGACAGCGGCACGCGGTTGCGGCCGGATACAGGCACGGCAGACAGCGCGGTGTTGTCGCGAATTGCACGGCAAGCCGCTGCCGAACAGGCGGCAGATGGCCCATGCCTCGGGCAAAGGAACATTCAAAGCATGCGGGCGCGCTGCTAGAATCGCCCCATGCTAGACCGACGTGCCCAGATACTGCTCAAAGCCCTGGTGGAGCGCTACATCTCCGATGGCGAGCCGGTGGGCTCACGTGCGCTGTCGCGCTACTCCGGGCTCGACCTCTCGCCGGCGACCATACGCAATGTCATGGCGGACCTGGAGGAACTCGGCTTCATCGTCAGCCCGCATACCTCGGCCGGCCGCATACCGACGCCACGCGGCTACCGCTTCTTTGTCGACTCATTGCTCACGCTCAAGCCGCTGGACCGTGTCGAGATCAGCCAGTTGAAGGGCAACCTGATGCCCGAGCATCCGCAGAAGCTCATCGCTTCAGCCTCTCAGCTGCTGTCGCAACTGACGCATTTTGCCGGTGTGGTGATCGCCTCCAAGCGGGCCTCGGGCTTTCGCCACATCGAATTCCTGGCGCTATCGGACAAGCGGGTGCTGCTCATCATCGTCACGCCAGAAGGCGACGTGCAGAACCGCATCCTGTTCACCGACAGTAACTACTCCCCGTCGGAGCTGACCACCGCGGCGAATTTCCTCAACCAGAACTACGCCGGCATGACCTTCGAGCACATCCGCCAGCGCCTCCAGGGCGAGTTGAAGCAGTTGCGTGAGAACATGACCTCGCTGATGACCGCGGCCCTGGAAGCCGGGGAACAGGAGATTTCCGATTCCGCCGACAACTATTCGGTGTCCGGCGAAAGCAACCTGCTCGACTCCGCCGAGCTTTCGTCGAACATGTCGCGCCTGCGTGAACTGTTCGAGCTGTTCGAGCGCAAGACCAGCCTGATGCGCATACTCGACATGAGCCACCGCGCCGAGGGCGTGCAAATCTTCATTGGCGGGGAATCGGGCATCGCCACACTGGATGAATGCAGCGTGGTCACGGCCCCATACGAAGTGGATGGCACCGTCATCGGCACCGTTGGCGTGATCGGCCCGACACGCATGGCCTACGAACGCGTGATTCCCATCGTGGACATCACCGCCAAGCTGCTCACCAGCGCCCTTTCCAGCAAACTGAACTAGAACAAGGACTTCCTGCGGCTTGCAAGCGCGCGGATTGAACAACCATGCCCGCAGATTCGACCACCATCGCCCCGTCATCGTCAGCAATACAAGCCGGCCTCACCGGTGTGCTGATCGCCAACCTGGGCACGCCTGACGCTCCCACTCCGGCAGCCGTGCGGCGCTACCTGAAGGAATTCCTCTGGGATCCGCGCGTGGTCGAAATACCGCGCATCGCCTGGTGGCTCATCCTCAATGGCATCATCCTCAATACCCGTCCGGCCAAGTCGGCGGTCAAGTACCAGAGTGTCTGGACGCCCGAGGGCTCGCCGCTGAAAGTGCACACCGTGCGCCAGTCGGCCCTGCTGGCTGCGGCGCTCGGACCGCAGCAGCAATCCGGCCTGCTGGTCGACTGGGCGATGCGCTATGGCACACCTTCCATCGCCGCCGGCCTGGACCGATTGCGCGCCGCCGGCTGCACCAGGCTGCTGGTCGTGCCGATGTATCCGCAGTACGCGGACAGCACCAATGCCTCGGTGGGCGACAGCGTCCTGGCCTGGCAAAAGCGCAATCGCGACGCGCCGCCGCTGCGCATGGTCGGCAGCTTCCATGACGATCCCGGCTACATCGCGGCGCTGGCCGCCTCGGTGCGCGAGCACTGGGCGCAGCACGACCGGCCCGACCGCCTTGTCATGAGTTTCCACGGCCTGCCCCGCTATACCCTGGAGCGCGGCGACCCCTACCACGACCAGTGCCACACCACTGGCGGCTTGCTGGCCCGGGCGCTGGCGTTGCAGGACGGCCACTGGCAGGTCTGCTTCCAGTCACGTTTCGGCCCGGCCAAGTGGCTGGAGCCCTACACCTCGGTCACCCTGGAGGCGCTCGGTCGGGAAGGCGTCGGCCGGGTCGATGTGGTCTGCCCGGGCTTCGTGGCGGACTGCCTGGAAACCCTGGAGGAAATTGCCATGGAAGGCAGCGAAACCTTCCTGCATGCCGGGGGCAAGACCTACCACGCCCTGCCCTGCCTCAACGAACGCAGTGACTGGATAGAGGCACTGGCCGCTCTGGTCAGGCGCGAAGCAGCGCTGATCCCGTAGAGCCGTCAGCGACCCCGGCCGGCTTCCTGCCAGCCGGTGATCATCCACTTATTATTATCAAATCTGTACCATACCCATTCCTATTGAATAGTAAAATCGGGATTTATTATCAAATGAACAGGCTCGATCAGGCGCTTTCCGCCTGGGCGCGCACCTCGCTCCCCCACATCGACCGATTCCCCTCTTGAATTACGGAAAATTGTCCCCATACCTTTACCTTGTCATTGAAAACCAAGACTGAATCAGAACTTATGTCGGAACAAAAACCCAACGCAACATCCCAGCCGCAGGAAGCCGCCGGGCAGGAAATACCTCCCGCCGACACCCTTCCCTCCACCGAAGAACTGCTGCGCCAGGCGGAACTCAAGGCCCAGGAACACCACGATGCCTGGCTGCGGGCCAAGGCCGAGGTCGAAAACATGCGCCGCCGCGCCCAGGAAGACGTGGCCAAGGCGCACAAATACGCCATCGAATCCTTCGCCACCGAACTGCTGCCCGTGAAGGACAGCCTGGAGGCCACCCTGGCTGCGGAGAATGCTGCCCTGGACACCCTCCGTAGCGGCGTCGAACTGACGCTCAAGCAGCTCGCCTCGGTGTTCGACAAGTCCGGCCTGAAGGAAATCAGTCCGGCCGGCGAGAAATTCGATCCGCACCGGCACCAGGCCATCAGCATGCTGCCCTCGGACCGGGAACCCAACACCATCATCAACGTGCTGCAAAAGGGTTATCTGCTCAATGACCGGGTGGTGCGCCCGGCGCTGGTCACCGTGGCCAAGGGCAAGGACGCCTGAGCACCCGCGGGGCGCGCGGCTTGAATAAGCCGCGGCCCCCCCCCATATGCAACTACAACGGAATCAATCTGCTGTCCGGCTGACTTTATAGGATCAATGCCATGAGCAAAATTATCGGAATCGACCTCGGCACCACCAACTCCTGCGTGGCCATCATGGAAGGTGGCAAGCCCAAGGTCATCGAGAACTCCGAAGGCGCGCGCACCACGCCCTCCATCATCGCCTATCAGGACGACGGCGAAGTACTGGTTGGCGCATCGGCCAAGCGCCAGGCCGTGACCAACCCCAAGAACACCCTGTACGCCATCAAGCGCCTGATCGGCCGCAAGTTCGGCGAGAAGGAAGTGCAGAAGGACATCCACCTGATGCCCTACCAGATTGCGAAGGCTGAAAACGGTGATGCCTGGGTGGATGTGCGCGGCAAGAGGATCGCCCCGCAGGAAGTCTCCGCGCAGGTGCTGCGCAAGATGAAGAAGACCGCCGAGGATTACCTGGGCGAGGAAGTCACCGAAGCGGTGATCACCGTGCCGGCCTACTTCAATGACTCGCAGCGCCAGGCCACCCGCGACGCCGGACGTCTGGCTGGCCTGGAGGTGCTGCGCATCGTGAATGAGCCGACGGCGGCGGCACTGGCCTACGGCATCGGCCTCTCGCCCGACGAAGAGAA
>CAIPGJ010000057.1 GCA_903864555.1 uncultured Pseudomonadota bacterium
ACAGGCCTGCTGTCCGCGCCGGTGGCGGCACAGGAAAAGTTCCCCTCCCGCCCGATCCGCATGGTCATTCCCTTCCCGCCCGGGGGCAGCAATGACATCCTCGGACGCTTCCTCGCGCAGAAGATGACCGACCGCCTGGGCCAGCAGGTGCTGGCAGACAATCGCGCGGGCGCCGACGGCATCATCGGCGCGGAGCTGGCCTCGCGCTCCACGCCGGATGGCCATACCATCCTGATCATCTCCACCAGCTACACGCAGAACCCGGCCATCCACAAGATGCCCTTCGATGCGGCGAAGGCGCTCATCGCGATCTCCCAGATCGCCACCGGCGCCATCTCCTTCTACGTCGCGCCCAATTCGCCGATCACCAACATCAAGGAACTTGTCGCCCTGGCCAGATCCAAGCCGGAGGCGGTCCGCTACGCCACCTCGGGGGCGGGCGGCGTGAATCACTTCGCCGGCGAGCTGTTCAACAGCATGGCCGGTGTCAAGATGGGCCATGTACCCTACAAGGGTGGCGGCCCCTCCATGCTGGATGTGATGAGCGGCAGGGTGGAAGTCGGCCTGGGCACGGTGATCCAGGCGCTGCCGCTGATCCGCTCCGGCAAGCTGCGGGTGATCGCGGTGACCACCGCAAAGCGCTCAATCGCCCTGTCCGACGTGCCGACCATCGCCGAAAGCGGCGTGGCCGGCTACGACGCCGGGGTGTACTGGGGCGTGCTGGGGCCGGCGGGCATTCCGCGGCCCATCGTCAACCAGCTGAACAGGGAGATCGGCACCATCCTGCAGGACCCCGAGACGATCAAGCGCCTGCAGAACGAAGCGGCCGAACCCGTGGTCAGCACGCCGGAGGCTTTCCAGAAACTGATCCTCGATGACATGCAGAAGTGGATCAGGGTCGCCAAGGAAACCAACATCAGGGTCGAGTAAGCAGGGCAGCGGCAGGCACCGGCGGATGCCGGTCCCCTGCTGGCACGAGTCCAGGCCATGATGGCATCGCCTTCATGGCCTGTTTTTTTCCAAGCGGATTTTCGAAGGGTGAACTGAACAAGTGGGCTAGGCCCCGAATGGCACTTTCTTTAGCACTAGTCATTCCCGCGAAAGCAGGAATCCAGCGACTTTGGCAATTAGACCACTAAGACACTGGATCCCCGCTTTCGCGGGGATGACGGCTATATGAGGGAGAAAGAGCTTAAGTAAGTACCATTCGGCTACGCCCCCTTGCCTATCCCCCACGTCAGAGGAAACAGTTGAACGAATATCCTCGATTCAAGACTTGATCAATTTCCCTATTCAACCAAGGACACGAACCCATCATGGCTGGACACAGTGGCAGCACCACAGCAAAGGGCGAACCCGTCATCGACGCCTTCATCAACCTGTCGCAATCGCTGCAGTGGAAGAGCGTGGCAGCCACCACGCGCCACAACGTCAAGCGCGAACTGCTCGACTGGACCGGCGCCGCGATCGCCGGCCGCCATGCCCGCGGCATCCCCGGCTGGCTGCAGGTGCTGATCGACATGGGCGGACGCCCCGATGCGCGCGTGCTGGGCGGCCCCATGGTGCCGGCCCCGACGGCGGCCCTGTGCAACGGCTACTACGGCCACGTGCTGGAGTTCGATGACACCCATGATGAGGCGGTGCTGCACGCGGGCTCCGCCGCGATACCTGCGGCCTTTGCCAC
>CAIPGJ010000058.1 GCA_903864555.1 uncultured Pseudomonadota bacterium
AATTGCTCTATCTTCATCGCGCCCGGCTTTTGCAGGACCTCAGGGTGCCACCGGGCAACCAGCTCGAAGCGCTCAAGGGCGATCGGAAAGGGCAGCACAGTATTCGTATCAACGATCAATGGCGGATCTGCTTCCGCTGGCAGGATGGGGATGCCCATGACGTCGAGATTGTTGACTATCACTGAGAGAACATCATGACCAAGAAACGACTGGCTCCCATTCCTCCCGGCGAGATTCTGTATGAGGACTTCATGCTGCCGATGAATGTCAGCATCAACGGGCTGGCGCGCGCCATTGACGTGCCACCCAACCGCATCAGCGCCATCATCAACGGTAAACGTGCAATCACTGCCGATACCGCCTTGCGCCTGGGCAAGTATTTCGGGGTTTCACCGGAGATCTGGCTTGATCTTCAGTCTGATTACGACCTGCGCCTGGTGCAGCAGACTGAGTGGCCGGGAATCGAGCCGCGCATATTGGTGCATGCGGCCTGAAGAAGCGAAAATTCATGCTCACCCCCACCACCCTAGCCGACCTCCTCCAATTCCGCGCCGAGCGCAACTGGGAGCAGTTTCACAACTTCAAATCCCAGGCCATCTCGCTTTCCCTGGAGGTGGCTGAACTGCTGGAGCATGTGCAATGGGCGAAAGACCATGAAGTCGAAGCGGCGATCAAGACGGCTGATGGCAAGGTGAAGCATGAGGTGGCGGAGGAGATTGCAGACATCGCCATGTATCTGAGCCTGCTGGTGAACGACCTGGGGCTCGATCTGGATGCGGCCGTGCAGCGCAAGCTGGCGATTAATCGGGAGCGCTATCCGGTGGGGAAGGCGGAGGGGCGGTCGACTAAGTATGACAAGCTGGGGTAGTCAAAAATTGTATTGATATCAATTTACGGAATAGCTATATTATTTTGTAAGTGTTAACGGGTTTATTGTTATCACGACTATGCTGGTTTCAGATGAAGCCCGCCCCCTCCCCTCGCTTCGCAAGGGAGGGGGCGGTTTGGTTGAGCCGCTGCAAAGCAAATCCCCCCGCTGGCCTTCGGCCAGTCGGCCCCCTTTGACAAGGGGGTCAACCCCGGGCCTGCCAAACTTGCTGCCAATGCCATCCCCGGAAATTGACGAAGAGCCTTTGGCAAGGGGGTCAACCTCGGCAGCCATGCCAGGCTTGTCGGCACCGCTCCCAGACATTCGGAGAAGAGCCGTGAACCGCATCGGCAATCCCAGGACTATTTGCGGAAAGTCTTGTACCAGAGGTCACGATCCGGCGCCTGGGTCTTGGAAGCCTCCTCGACGCTCATGCGGAACACCCGGTTCAAGGGCGGCAGCGCGATCCCCATCACCACGGGTGTCGGCACATCGGTCCTGGCCGGATAGTCACCCAGTTGCGAAAGCATCTGCTGGCCATACCTGGACATGGTCCAGTTGATGAAGAGTTTTGCCCCGGCCTTTTTCGAGGCACGCGTCTGGCCGATGAAGAAGTCCCATCCGGACAAGCCTTCTTCCGGAATGATGAAGTTCACCGGCGCCCCGGATTCCGCCTTGGCCACGCTGACCCGCGCCGGAATGACATGCCCGACGAGTATCTCCCCGCGCGCCAGACTGGTCAGCAATCCCGCAGCGGAGGTGTAGATGCGGGGGTTCTGCGCAGCATAGGCATTGAGATAGGGTTCGCCGAACTTCGACAGGGCAAACCTCGCCAGCGCTGCACTACTGCCCCCCGCGTCCACGCTGACGATGCCGACCCTGTTCCGCCATTTTGGATTGACCAGGTCCTTCCAGGATGTCGGGGTGTCGGCTCCCTTGACCAGTTCCGCATTGTGTCCCACGGTATAGACTGACGACGAATAGCGGTAGTAGTGGCCCTCCTTCGACACCTTGGCGTTGCCATCCAGGCGAGCATCGAAGGGCACACGATGGCTCTGATACACGCCTGCATCCTCCAGGGTCTTCACCGTGGGTGCGTCCGACATCCTGATCACGTCGGCCGCGAGCTTGTTCGCCCCGTGCTCGCTCAATACCCGCTCGCTGAGGCGGTTGACAACAAGCCGCACCATCTTGACCTCGACCCCGGTCTGCTCCTTGAACCGGTCGGTAAACTGGCGCTCGTAGTCCTCCCCGGCGCTGGTATAGAGAACGATGCTGCCCTCGGACTTCGCTGCGGCCAGCAACTTCGCATCACCGATGGCCTCGCCATTGATGATCAGCCCGTTGCGGGTATCGACGGTGGCACCCTTAGGCGCCCCCTGGCCGAAGGCGCCCGCACAGAACAACAGCAGGCCGATCGCCGCGACCCGAATCCCTGCATGCCTGGATTTCATGGTAACTCCTCCTCGTCGTTGGTTATGGATGAAGCTTGACCGAACTGCCGAAATTGACCCGCCCCAATCGCAATGCCAGTGCGGACAGGATGAATATGATGGACGAGTAAACGATGCTGAGCGCCGCTGCACGCTGCAGCAATCCGTTCTCCAGGTCGTCGAAAATCGCGATGGACAACAGTCTGGTGTCAGTGGTGAACAGAAACAGCGGCGCGCTCAACTCACGCATGCCCAGGAGCAGGAGCAACAGGAAGGTCGAGATCATCCCTACCTTCATCAGCGGCAGGGTCACATGCACCACCGCGCGTGCCGGGGATGCACCCAGCATGACGGCACTGTCCTCCAGGTCGCGATGGGTCTGCAGGATGGTCGAGGCCACGCCCCGAAAAGCCTGCGGAACTTCGTGGGCGACGAACGCGACAATCAGCACCCAGATGGTTCCGTAGATGGGGATGGGCATGACCAGCCACGTCCACAGCAGGCCCATGCCGAACACGAGCGCCGGAACCGCCAGGGGCAGCATGGCCACGTACTCGATGGCCGAGCGTGCCGCCAGATTGGAGCGGTAGACGGTGTAAGCCAGGATGAATCCCAACAACACGCCCACCGAAGCCGAGGCAAGGCTGACCAGAACACTGTTCACCGCCGCCGCACGCACCAGACCTGAATTGAGCACTTCTCGAAACGCCCGCCCGGAAAAGGCTTCCGGATTCAGCAACTGCGCAAAACTGGGCAGGAACTGCGATTTCTGGACGCTCACCAGCAACAGCGTGGCCATGGGAATCAGCACCGTTGCCGCAAAATACCCCATCGCCACTGCAAAAATCAGCCAGCGCATGCGGCCCAGGGCAATCTGGCGTGGCTTGACCCCCTTGCCGGTAATGGTGGTAAAGCTGCGCCGGATGATCAGCGAGCGTTGCACCAGCGTGATGGTGATGAGCACGACGGTGAGTGCAATGGCCACGGCAGCCGCCTCATTGCCGCGAACCGGAAACGAGTTCATCAAGCGGAATATCAGGGTCGGCAGCGTTGGCACGTTGCCCGGCGTTCCGATGACCGCCGCCACCGCAAAGTTCTCGATTGAAAGCCCGAAGATCAGCACTGCCGATCCGGCGATGGCCGGAAGGACCAGGGGAAATGTCACCCTTCCGATGAGCTGGCCTAGCGGGGCACCATGGATGCTCGCGGCATCCTCCAGGTCCGGGTTCATCATGGCAAGGGCGCCATGCACGAACAGGAAAGCGTAGGGTGCGTTATAGATAGCCAGAATGAAAGCGAGTCCGGGCAACCCATAGATGTTCACCGACCAGGCGATGCCAAGGTCGCGCATCAGAACATTGAAATAGCCCGCTGACGGTCCGGCGAGCACCACCCAGGCCAGTGCCCCGACATAAGATGGCAGGAACAGCGGCATGATCCCGGAAAAATAGATCAAGCGCCGTCCGGGCACATCCGTGCGCGCGGAGATGAAAGCAAGCAGGCCACCGATCAGGAGTGCGCCTGCCGACGCGCAGGCTGCCACAATGAGCGAATTGCGCAATGCCGCCAGTGCCTCGCCGCTGGCAAGGATGCCGAAATTTCCGAGCGTAAGGTGTGAAAATCCGATGTTTCCCGGTCTGGGTATCTGAGTGGAAAATGCCGCCAGCGTGACGAACAGGATGGGCACCAGCACGAGCACGCCCAGCAGAGCGAAAATCGCCGCCGGCACCGCAATCCGGCCCGGGTACGGAACCAAGGCCGGCGCCGCACTCAAAATGCCACTCCTGCCGGAATGATGCTCACGTCCTCGGCGGGCACGACCACCATCACCGACTCCCCTGATTCAAGACGCGCCTCACTGCGCGGCCGGACCACGTCCAGCATCACGCCGCCTTGCAACTCCATCCGGTAATTGACGCTGCCCCCCTGGAAGCTGGCGAGAAGCACCTGCGCGGGCAAGTGGTTGGCGCCGGGTACTTCGCCTGAGGCGATAGGCGCAATGCGCAGGTCTTCGGCACGGATGCAGGCGCGCATCGGCCCGTCGGTGGCACCATGGACAAGTCCGCGGATCGCCAGTGCCGTCCCATCCAGCTGCGCCGTGGCATCGTCGGACCTGCGCTCGCCCAGGGTGCAGGCGAGTACATTGCGTACCCCGACGAACTCGGCGATGGCAGCCGTCGCCGGACGCCCGTAGATGTCCGCCGGGGAACCCAGCTGGACAATACGACCGCCCTGCATTACGGCGACCGAATCGGCCAGGGCAAATGCCTCGCTCTGGTCGTGTGTCACATAGATCCAGGTCATCTGCAGCCGCTGCTGGATCTGGCGCATTTCCATGCGCAGCCGATCGCGCAGGCGGGCGTCGAGGTTGGACAGCGGCTCATCCAGCAACAGGACGGCCGGCTCCATTACCAGGCTGCGTGCCAGAGCCACGCGCTGCATCTGCCCGCCGCTCAGCAGACTGGCCCCGCGACCGGACATCTCACTCATGCCTACCATCGCCAGGGCTTCGCCGACCCGCTTGTCGATCGCCTCAGCCGGCAGGCTCTTCATCTTCAGCGAGAAGGCCACGTTCTCGAACACCGTGAGGTGCGGCCAGATGGCATAGGACTGGAACACCATCCCGATATTGCGCCGATGCGGGGAGACGTTGACCCGCCGTGCACTGTCGAACACCGGCCTGCCATCGATCACGATTGATCCCGCCGTAGGCCGTTCCAGGCCGGCCACACAACGCATGGCGCTGGTCTTGCCACAGCCAGAGGGCCCAAGCAAAACCAGCACCTGCCCCCTGGGAACGGTCACGTCGAGATTGTCTACGGCAAGTTGCTCCCCGTAGTGCAAGCTCAGTCCGGCAACCTTGATCATGGGCAGCCCTCCTGCGGCCGTTGGCGCGGTGCAGTCACGTCAGACCGGCTTCGAGGAAATCGACTCGAGCCCGCTCCGGGTATTGGCATAGCGTTCCGGGGTGACCTCGGCGATCGCCCGCAGCGATTCACGCACGATGTCCTCGGTAATGCCGATCCCCCAGGGACCAGCCTGTAGTGCGGTCTTGAACATCCGGATAGCCACACTGCTTTTGTTGGCAATCTCGGTGGCCATTTCGAGGGAGACCTTCATCAGCTCATCAGGCTTCACCACCATCGAGATCATGCCGAT